>JAQVQN010000205.1 GCA_028701555.1 Kiritimatiellia bacterium
GATATCCGCTGGTGCGTCGGTGCCGGCTTACCGTCTGCTGGAGCCGCTGCTGGGCGAATTGGACATCTTTTTCACCTCGGCGGACGAGGCGCGCATGATCCGCAACACGCTGGAGCCGGATAACGACGCCAAACTTCTGGACACGCCTGCCACGATCATGTCTTTTCTAGAGTTCGTTGCAGAGCGTTTCGCGCGCCAGGGCGGTCGGGCGCGGTTGTTCGGGGTTACGGTCAAGAACGGGGCATATATCCGTTATGTAAAGCCGGACGGCGATAGCGGGCAGACGTTTTTCTGCGCTTCGCGCTTCATGGTCGGCGATGTGGTCGACCTTGTGGGTGCCGGCGACTCTTTCCGCGCCGGATTGACGTCTTATGTCGCGCGCCATCGCGCTGAGTTTCTGGACGGCACACTAGACGCCGTTGCGGCTGTGCAGACTGGCAATCTGATGGCGACGCTCTATGTAACCTCTCCGCTGCACGACCGTTATAGTCTGATACCGCCTTTCGAACGTATTTTAGCTGTGGTTAAAGGCGACCAGCAGTTCCAGAACTTTGAAGAGCTTGCAGAGGCTTTAAAAAACTAATTCGGCGTGATCTTACGGCGGAAAGCCAGCGGGGAACAGCCGAAAAGGTCACGGAACTGTCGATGGAAATAGGATAGGTTGCCGTAACCCGAAGCGAGGGCGATCTCGCTGACCGGAAGGTCGGTGTCGATCAACTGACGGCAGGCGGAGTTCATGCGCACCTCTGCGAGAAAGCGTGTGAAATGTTTGCCGGTGTGGCGTTTGAAATGCCGTTCGAAAGTGGCTTTGCTCATACCCGCCTCGCTCAGAATCTCATTAAAAGTCAGATCCTCCGCGAAACGGTTGAAGATCAGGTTGATGGCTTTCTGCAGCCCGCGGTAGGCGCTCTGGCTGGTCGGCGGGGCAAAGGTCGTGCTGGCCAGCGGAGGACGGTCTTGCGGCGGCAACGTTGATAAATTAGCCAGCACCCGTATGAAAAGCGCCAGTCGAGCCATGCCGCCGCACTCGGCTGCATCGCGGATCAGATCGGCAACGGCCTGTACTGGGGGGCCGTAGAAACGTACTCCGCGGCGTGAGTCTTCCCAGAGTCCGCGCAGAGCGGCGGTTTCCGGGAATTGCCAGAACGGATGTTCGGAGCTTAAGCCGAATTGCAACGCGAAACCGGATGAGGGTTGACGCATGTGCCAGTAGTGCGGAAGGTCGTGCCCGATCAGTACTAGGTCCGGCGCGTGAAAACGCGTGATGGCGTCGCCAATGAAGAGGGTGCCGGCGCCGCGTTCGATCAGGGTCAGTTCCATCTGCGGATGATGGTGCCACTCGTGTCCGGCGCCTGCGGAAGACATGCGTGTGCCGTCCGCTGCCAAGACGATGACCTCCTGCAGGTTGTCTTTCCACTGCAGCAGCCGGAACGACTCGTTCGGCATCAACTGTATAAGTTCGTCTTTGGGTTTCATCAAAGGCCTCAAGAGAGCCTATCGGCACCCTGACAGGTGAATTCACATGTCCACATACTCACACACTCGCACGCTGGCGTCAACGCCAGAAAACAGGAGCTTGTCCTGCAAAAACTGAAACGCAGTTTATGGTTTTCCTGCTTGCGAAAACCAGTCAAAAAAAATATGGCAGTCTCCAAGATTAGCCTTGTGTCAGTGGCACCGGATAGGATAATATTTTAAGTCCGTATTACCGAAAGGCGGATTTTTTATGAAGAAGGACATCCATCCCAAATATGAAGACGCGACGATTTCATGTGCCTGCGGCAATGTGATCAATACGCGTTCCACCAAAAAAGAGATGAACGTCAACACCTGCTCGGCCTGCCACCCTTATTTCACAGGGCAGCAGACCATGATCGACACCGAGGGCCGGGTCGACCAGTTCATGAAGCGCTACAACATCAAGAAGTCGTAGCTTTGCGTCAGAGAGACGGGCTGGAGGGCGCTGGTCGCTTTCTCCGGCCCGTTTTGTGTTTATGATATGATCGCGCAAGACCAGATCAGGCGTGTTCTGGATCGGATCCAGGCGGCGGAGTCGGCATTGTCTGACCCCGCTGTGCTGGGCAATCCGGCGCAATATCGCCGGAAAGTGCGTGAGCACGCTTCACTGAAGCGGTTGGAGCAGGCGGCGGAACATTACTTCCGTCTGCTGGACGAGCTGGCCGAAAGCCGTGCTATGTCTGAAGAGCCCTCGGCCGATCCGGAAATGGCCGAGATGGCGCGGGCTGAGTGCGCACGCATCGAGTCCGAGCTGCCTGCGGCCGAGCGGGCGGTGCTGTCAGGTTTGTTGCCGCCGGAGCCAGCGGATTCCAGAAACGCGGTTTTCGAGATACGCGCCGGCACGGGCGGCGAGGAGGCCGCCCTGTTCGCGGCCGCTTTGTTCCGCATGTATTCGCGGTTCTGTGACTCAAAAGGCTGGAAGATCTCGATCATTGACGCCAACGGTACAGAACTGGGAGGATACAAAGAAATCGTCTTCACGGTGGTGGGCGAGGGGGCGTACGGACTTTTAAAGTTTGAGAGCGGCGGACACCGTGTGCAGCGGGTGCCCGAGACCGAGGCACAGGGGCGCATCCACACCTCAGCGGCCACAGTCATAGTTTTCCCGGAGGCCGACGAAGAGGATCAGATCTCTCTGCCGGAGAATGAGTTGCGCATAGATATTTTTTGCGCGGGCGGTCACGGCGGCCAGGGCGTCAACACCACTTACTCGGCCATCCGCATCACGCATCTGCCGACCGGCCTGACGGCCCAGTGTCAGGACGAGCGGTCGCAGCACCGCAACAAAGAGAAGGCCATGGGAGTGCTGAAGGCGCGTCTGCTCGACCAGCGCCGGCAGGCTGAAGCGGCTAAACTCGGCAAGACGCGCTTAGACCTGCGTGGTTCGGGCGACCGCAGCCAGCGTATCCGCACCTATAATTTCCCGCAAAACCGCATGACCGACCACCGCGTCAATTTGACGCTGTACAGTCTCGATCGCATTATGGATGGGGATTTGAGGCCTCTGTTTGAGGCTTTGGCGGCGCACGACCTGGAGCAGCGTGTGGCTGTGGAGCTGGCCTGAGGCCTGGGTCGGAGGGCGCGCGGTACTCTCCGCGCCGCGTCTGTGATCGGGCTTGGTCAAGGGCTGCACTTTTTGACGTGCCTGCGTTTGATCCATGCAACGGCCAGATGCATCAGGACTCCGGTCAGGATCAGGCCGATGACGATCACGGTGCGGTTAAGGGGGTCGCGCAGGTAGGGCAGGATGCGGTCGCCGATGAAAGCGCCTAATTTAAGGAATATGAGAGCCTGCACCAGGGCCGCGATGAAAAGCAGCGCCAGATAGCGCGGGAAAGGGTAGCGGATCACGCCTGCGGCGCAGAAGGCGAGGGTGCGGGCACCGGGCAGGAAGCGCGATGCCAGCACGGTTTTGGCGGCATGGTTACGGAAATACTCCTCCATCCACTCCAGCCGGGTGCGGTCCACCCAGCGCAGGCTCACTAGGAAAGAGGTTCCATAGCGGCCGATCAGGTAGCGCCCTATGTCGCCGGCCATGCCCCCCGCGGTCATGCTGGCCAACGCCAGCCACCAGCCGATCTGGCCCGCAGCCACCAGCAGGGCCACGGCGCAGCGTCCGGCGTCCTCCAGAAAGCAGGTTCCGGCCACCACCAGCAGGCTTTGCAGCCAGAGGTGTGTGGAAAGATGCTCGCAAAGCTGTAGAAACGCCTCTTCAGTCACGTTTGTACCGTTACCTATAACTTGGCCATTTTGTCACACCAAAGCCGTGTTGAAAAGGTAGGGCGGTTTCCCCGAAACCGCCGCGGACGCCTCGGGGAGGCGTCCCTACCTATAACTTCAACGTTCAACGTTCAAGTTACCCTCTCGTTTTCGCCCTGACTCCCGGGTGGCAAACTAAACTCATGCTTTCTTTAACAACTCGTGATTATTTCAGGAACCGCTGGCTTGCACAAGCACGGACCACAAACAGCACAAAAAATAATTGTTTAAAAGACGATTTAGGGCTTGCCCCGCCCGATCATTTTGTCTTATTCTTGAAATACAACGAAAGAATGGTCTCTTCCGGAGACGGTGGCACGGGTGTGTCCGGCTGGTTCCGGCGGGGATTTTGAAGGTTTACAGTCAATAACGCACAACACGATAGGAGGGTTTCTTAAATGAACCTGACTTCAAAGCGTATTCTAAAAGGTTTAGCCGTGTGTGTAGGCGCTTGCGCGCTTTCCGCAACGGCAGAGACCAACTGGGTGGCCGACGCGTTCGAAGACGGCGCAGCCGATCAGGCCATCAACACCTACAAGGCGGAAGCCTACGGCGGCGGACTAAATTATACCAACTACCTCTGGGAATCACAGGCGGGCGACGCATCCAAGCTGGTGCCGACAACCGACCAGGCTGGGTATACGGGAATACGTCCGATCACGAACGTAAACAACGCTCTGCACCTGCAGCTCGAGACCGAAGGTACGACACTTGTCAGATATCTTCAGTTGGGAGATCAGCACGACGAAGGAAAAAGAGACCCGGTCGCAGTGCCGTTTAACGTGGACACCAATGTGTACATCGACACGTTGATCAAGTTCACGCCCAGCGAGGACGATCCCGAGATCAACGAGGAGGCCGTAAAGGTCGCGGTCTTCGTCAACGCCAACTCGAATCTGGTGGTTTATCATAGCGCGTGGGACGGGATCGCTGGTGCTCCGTGGGTCACAAACACCGTTTTTGACGGCGTAGGCGCAATCAATCCCGATGCGTGGTACCGTTTGACGATCCAGATAGCTAACTTAAGCATGGTTGGAAATGTCTGCCAAATCTTTCTTAACCAGAGCGCGCTATCGCATGCCAACGGATGGACTGAAGGGGGTAGTCCTGACGGAAGTTGGTTTATATTGGCGGATCAAAGTAACAGCGAGGTCACTCAGGTATCCTTCCAGGGCACGGGCGCGATCGACGAGTTCGTGATTGCTGACGAAGCCGACTTAGGCGGCGGCGCGGCTGTCATGCTGACGCTGACATGGGCTGAGGCGGACATCGGGCTGTTCACGGTCAAGC
>JAQVQN010000206.1 GCA_028701555.1 Kiritimatiellia bacterium
CATTCGGTCCAGAATCGGCTGATAGTAGTCGAATACCGGCGTTTTAGACGCATCTCCGCCAGTACTTGCACAAAGGCTGCACACAGCTAACAGCGAACAAATCAAGGTCGGCACAAAGGCCAATTTAGCATAATTTCGCATAGGATTAAGATAGCAGAACGCAGCTGTCCGGTAAAGCGGTGATTGGCGCGGGTAAACTTGCGGTTGACAGCGGCGGTCGGGCTTTGCTAAATTCCACACCCGTTATGGGACAACAACTTAGAAAACGCGTGAAGCGTCAACGCCGCGATGCCCGCAACAAACGGGTGAAAGAGCGTCAGCGCGCCGCAATGAAAAAATAAGAGCTTCCGTCGGGTGCGATGGCCGAGTGGTTAGGCAGAGGTCTGCAAAACCTCGTACAGCGGTTCAATTCCGCTTCGCACCTCCATTTCCCCTCAGGAAACGGAAAGCTTGCCGAACAGCCAAGACGCAAAGAGGACATTTCCAGTCTCTTTGCGCCTTCGCGTTTTACGGTCAATTAAGGAAGAGACATGATCGACTCATCTTTCGCGTCCGCCTATTTTGAAACGCACCGTCAAACGATTCTGGCAGAGTGGTTTGATCTGCTGCGGCTGCCGACGGTCGGCGCCGACCCCAAACGGCTTGGAGATTGCTCGCGCGCGGCAGCCTGGCTTAAGAAATATCTCAAGACGATGGGATTTGACACCGAGATCGTCGTTCCCGAGAGCGGTCTGCCCGTGCCCGTGGTGATCGCCGAACGCTTGGGCGCCGCCGGCGCGCCGACAGTGTTGTTTTACGGACACTATGACGTTCAGCCCGAGGACCCGCTGGACGGCTGGAAGACGCCGCCTTTCGAGCCGACGCTCGCAGAGGATCGAGTATACGCGCGCGGAGCGCAGGACAATAAAGGCCAAGTCTTCGGCTTCCTGCAGGGAGTCAAAGCCCTGCTGACGGCAGGCGAGAGCCTGCCAACGCTCAAGATCGTGCTGGAGGGACAGGAGGAGAGCGGCAGCGAAGCCCTGCACCTGCTGGCTCCGCAACTGGCCAAACGCCTGCGGGCGGACGTGCTGATGGTCAGCGACACTTCCTGCGCCGCTGACGGGAGGCCTTCTATAGTAGCCGGACTGCGCGGCGTACGCCATTTCACAGTCACCCTGACCGGCCCCGACTATGACCTGCACTCCGGCATACACGGCGGTGTGGCGCCCAATCCCGCGCAAGGAATGGCCGAGCTGCTGGCGAGCCTACACAATGCAGACGGATCCGTAGCCGTCACGGGCTTTTGCGACCAAGTGCGCGAGCCGACCGGCGAGGAACTTGACCTGGCGCATCAAAGCATGGCTACGGAAGAGGATTACTTGCGCGAGATCGGCTGTCCGCCGTACGGCGGCACACAAGGGGTCGACCATGTGACGCGCGGCAGCTTCATGCCCACAATCGAGATCAACGGCATCCATTCGGGGTACGGCGGGCCGGGCTCCAAGACCGTCATACCCTCTTCGGCCTTTGCGAAGATCAGTATGCGGCTGGTGCCGGACCAACGGCCTGACGATGTCATGGAGGCAGTGGAAGCTCACCTCAAACTGCATTGTCCCAGAGGCCTCAAGCTGGCTATATCAGAAACCTGCGCTGGTGCGCCGGGATTCCGGCTTGAGCTTAAAACCCCGGTTTTTCGTTTGGCGGCAGATGTCCTGGGCCAGCTCGATCCCCGCGGGGCGGTATTCCGCTGGGAAGGCGCATCGATACCGATCGTATCCGAACTGCGCCACATCTCAGGTGCGGCACCGTTGCTGGTGGGGTTCGGGCAGGAGGAGGACAAAATACACTGCCCGAACGAATCGTTCAGTCTGGACCAGTTCATACGGGTGATGGCCTGGGCTTCCATGATGCTGAAGGCGCTGGCGTGATCCGTCGTCGATTCAATAAAGTTGAATAGGCGCCGGAGTTAGGAGTTAAGAGTCAAGAGTTAAAAAGCAGGACGCTGGACTCAGGACTCAGGAATTACAATACCTTGGGACGGAAGCTAGACATGTTGTTTTTGGAAAAGCTTGGCGACGGCAGACCCACAGTCTCTTTTGAATTCTTTCCCCCAAAAACCCCTGAGGGCTGGGCCAAACTGTATGCCACGATCGCCGACACGGCGCGGCTGCGCGTAGACTTGGTGTCGGTGACCTACGGCGCGGGCGGCAGCACCCGCGAGAACACGCTCGATCTGGTATCTTCGCTGCAAAACAATCTCGGTATCAGCGCTATGGCGCACCTGACCTGTCTGGGACATTCACAAGTCGAGCTTTCGCGCCTGCTCGACAGGCTGGCAGAAAAGCACGTGCCGGTGATCATGGCGCTGCGCGGCGACCCGCCGCAAGGCGAGTCCTGTTTCCGTCCGCATCCTTACGGTTTCGCGCACGCCTCCGATCTTATCGGCTTCATCAGGGACGGCTGGCCGCAGTTCCGTATCGGCTGCGCGGCTTATCCCGAGGGTCATCCGGAATCTTGCGCAGAGGACGGAACACGCGACCCCGCACGCGACATAGAAATTCTGAAGCTCAAGCAAGCGCAAGGTGCTGACTTTGCGATCACACAAATGTTTTTCGATAACACGGTCTACGCGCGCTTCGTGAAACAGTCGCGGGCTGCCGGGGTAACCATGCCTTTACTGCCGGGTGTCATGCCGCTCAATTCCGCGCGCCAGATCGAGCGTTTTGTCGCGCTGTCAGGGTGTTCGATTCCCGAACCGCTGCGGCAGGCGGCGGCTATGGACGACGTGGCCGAGGCGGGCTACTGTTTCGCGCTGGAGCAATGCCGCGGCCTGTTGAAAAACGGTGCCCCCGGCATCCATCTCTACACGCTGAACCAGTCGGATTTATCAGGACGGCTGCTCGCGGCGCTGCGGGCGGAAGGCATGTTTTGAGCAGTCGTGGTGTGGGTTTGTGTGGGTTTGTTTAAACCATTTGAGGTGGCGAATGAACTGGCGGATGAAAAAAAGCGCGTTCCGAATTGTGGCTTTGGCCTTGCTGGCAACGGCGTCCGGAGTCACAGCAGCCGAAGTCTATCTGCACGATCTCGACATATCAAAAACTCGGCAGGGCTGGAAAACGGCGTCACGCGACCTTAATCTTTTCGGCAAGAAACTGCAGGTCGCTGGGCAGACCTACACCAACGGAATGGCCACGCATTCGCCTTCAGAGCTGTATGTGGAACTGCGCGGCGCACGGCGTTTCTGTGCCAAGGTCGGAGTGGACGACACCAGCGATCAGGCAGATAAAAAGATGGTTTTTCAAGTGATTGCCGACGGACGCCTGCTGTGGCAGAGCCCTCCGCTGAAACGCGGCGATACGCCTGTTGCTGCAGATGTGGACCTAACGGGTTTTGAGGTGGCGCTGTTACGGGTAGACCCTTGGCAAGACGGCACGACAGCGGATCACGCCGATTGGCTCGATGCCTGTTTTATGACTGAAACTGCGGCAAAGCCTCTGGCAATCGATGCGCTGGATTGGCTGCGAGTCTGGCTCTCCTCTCTGGATACGGCCTTTGCCGTGCCTGCGGGCTCCTGCCGCAGCGGTTCGTTTAAAATCGCCGGCAGGCTGTACACCGAGGGCCTGGGTTTCAGCGGCGACTCCACCATCTTCTTCATCACGGGCGGGGCCGCGCGTTTCGCGGGCAAGTGCGGCATAGACGATGCAGCAGGCGGCACTGCGGAGTGCGTGATTCTCGGCGACGGGCAAGAACTGTGGCGCAGCGGCATGATGAAACAAGGCGATACGGCCAAGGTTTTCGACGTGGACCTGTCGCGCGTGAAGCTGGTCCAATTAAAAACCGAGGGCACAGTTGAGACGCGTACAGCCTGGGTCGAGACCTTTTTCGAGATGCGCGGCACGATGAAGCCTGGGGCCACCTATGATCCGGCGGGTTACGCGGAGCTGCCTGAATGGGAGAACCCCGGAGTGTTCCGGGTCGGCACCGAGACTTCTGCCGCCACGATGATGGTTTTCGACTCGGCCAGGGCCGCCCGCAAGGCTGTTTCACGTGAGGACTCGCCCTTCTTCCTGTCGCTGGACGGGGAGTGGCACTTCCACTGGGTGCCGCATCCAGAACAGCGCCCTGCGGATTTTTATAGGCCCGACTTCGCAATCAAGGGCTGGAGCACGATGCAGGTGCCAGACTGTGTCGAGGTGCGCGGGCACGGGACTCCGCTATACAAGAATATCGGCTACTACTTTAAGGTTGACCCGCCTTTTGTGATGGGCGAGCCTGACCCGCGTTATACGACCTTCCGCGAACGCAACGCGGTCAGTTCATACCGGCGCGAGTTCACTGTTCCGGAGGGGTGGTCGGGCCGCAAGGTGTTTTTGCGATTCGATGGTTTTTCATCCGCGATGTACGTGTGGCTTAACGGCGAGAGTCTCGGCTATGCCGAAGACGGCAGGCAAGGCGCGACTTTTGACGCGACCGACCACCTCGTGGAGGGACTGAATATTTTGGCGGTCGAGGTTTACCGGCTGTGCGACGGATCGTATATGGAAGATCAGGATTTCTGGCGGCTCTCTGGCCTTTACCGCCCTGTTTATCTGTGGTCAACGCCGCAGACGCGACTACGCGACTATTTCGTGCGCACAACCACGGTTGAACCCGGCAATTACGCTGGCGAATGGCGGCTGGAGCTAGATGCGGAAATCGCTGGCGCGACGGCAGGCGTCACGCTCGAGGCCGAACTTTACCCGCACAGCTTCAGCGGCAGGCGCGTGGCGCGGATCAAAGCCGCCCCGAAAGGCGACCGCCTCAGCTTTGATATAACTCTCAACTCACCGCGCTTGTGGTCGGCGGAACACCCTAACCTGTACAAGTTGCTTCTGACGCTCAAAGATGCCGAAGGGCGCACGCTCTGCGCAATACCGCAGAAGGTCGGTTTCCGTCAGGTAGAGACCAGCGGCAGCCAAATTCTGGTTAACGGACAACCGGTGCTGTTCAAGGGCGTGAACCGGCACGAGATGGATCAGGACCACGGATACGCGGTGTCTATGGATCGCATGCTCGAAGACATACGGATCATGAAGCGCAACAATATC
>JAQVQN010000207.1 GCA_028701555.1 Kiritimatiellia bacterium
CTCTTGACCGTTCCAAGCTGTGGGCGGTTCAGACCCCGCAGGCTTTTAACCTGGAACTTTTTAGACGTGCTTACAAAGAGGTTGCAGCCCAAAAAGTCACGATAACCGACGAGGCCAGTGCAGTAGAGCTGCTTGGCGAGCCAGTGCGCCTAGTGGAATGGCCGAGGCCTAACATCAAGATCACCACGGCCGAGGATTTGCCTTTGGCTGCCGCCGCGATGAAAATCACCTGACAAATTTTTAAAGGTCATGGACAAAAAGTACGCAATTCTCGGTGATATTCACTCGAATCTGGAAGCGCTTAATGCGGTTGTAGAAGACGCTAGGGCAAAGGGGGTCACAGACTTCGTTTGTGTGGGCGACGTTGTCGGCTATAATGCCAGTCCGTCTCAATGTATCAAGGTTATCCGCGAGCTGGGCTGTGTGACGGTGCGCGGTAACCATGACCACTACTGCTCGTATAACGAGAGTTTAGACGATTTCCAGCCCTTGGCCGCCAGCGTGATTGCCTGGACTAGGCGTCAGTTGACGGAAGATGATGCTAAATGGCTGCATGAACTGCCTTATCACAAGGCTTACGGTGGGTTCACCCTGGTTCATAGCACGTTGGACATGCCCGAACGTTGGGGATATGTCTTTGATACGCTGGCAGCGGAAGCCAACTTCAACTACCAGGTGACCTCGCTATGTTTTCACGGGCACACGCATGTGCCGATGATTTACGAAAAGCAGCGAGATATCCTGAGAGTAGAGCCGTGCAAGATCAAGATGGTTTTCGGGCAGAAGTTTTTCATTAATGTTGGCAGTGTCGGGCAGCCGCGGGACAATGATCCGCGCAGTTCTTACGTTGTATACTGCGTAAAGCACAAAGAGATAGAGTTTGTGCGGGTGCCTTACGATTTGCAGACTTCAATGGAAAAAAACATAAAGGCCGGGTTGCCTGAGAGGCTTGCGACAAGGCTGTCGCTGGGAAGGTAAATGTCCGCAGCCCGGCAACTGTTCCGGTGGTGTGCGGCCGCACGGCAGCCGCTAAAATGGACGGGATGAAATGGCCGCGCTGAATTATCTACATAAACTGGCGGAACGGCGCCGTTTTGGCATAAAGCCCGGTTTGGAAAAGATCAGGGCTCTGCTTGACATGCTGGGTAACCCCGAACGCGAGATGGCCGCCATCCACATCGCCGGTACTAACGGCAAGGGTTCGGTAGCAGCCTTGTGCGACTCTGTGCTGCGTTGCGCGGGTTATAATGTCGGGCGTTATACTTCTCCGCACCTGATCTGTCTCAATGAGCGTTTCATGGTTAACGGTCAGCCGGCCAGTGACGAAGCTCTGGAATCCGCAGCCCGCCCGGTCGAGTCCGCGGCTATCGCGGTGGAAAAAGATTTGGGTAGCGAGGTCACATTTTTCGAGGCTTTGACAGCGGTCGCGTTCATTTTGTTCCGCGAACGAGGTGTCAAGCTCACTGTGCTTGAAACCGGACTGGGAGGACGATGGGACGCTACGAATGTTGTGGTGCCGATGGTGTCCGTGATCACTCGTATCGCCTTGGACCACTGTGCCTGGTTAGGCGACACGCTGGCCGCTGTGGCGGCTGAAAAGGCTGGCATTATAAAACCCGGCAGGCCGGTGGTCTGCGCAGCCATGCCCGATGAGGCGCACGCTGTAATCACGTCCGTGGCTGCGGAAAAGCGCGCTCTGCTAGTGGATGTGGCGGAGGCTGTGTCTGTAAGAGTGTGTAAGTCAGGGTTGGGTGGCCAGACGGTGCAGATATCAACTCAGTTGCGTAATCTGCCGCCGGTCAGATTGCCTTTGGCCGGCACTTTCCAGGTTGAGAATGTCTGTGTGGCTGTTGCGGCGCTTGACAGCGTCACATCCTGCGGTCTTGAGATACCTGACGAGGCGTATGTGCAGGGCTTGGCGGGCGTGTGCTGGCCGGGGCGTTTTCATTTGGTTTCGGAAAAACCTCCGGTTGTGGTCGACGGAGCCCACAATCCCGACGGGGCACGGGCGCTGCGTACGGCTTTGAAGGGCTGCGGGATTAAGTCTGGTGTGGCACTGGTGGCTGGGTTTTGCGGGGACAAGGACATCCTTGCGCTTTTGCGCGAACTGGCTCCTGTAGTGAAGAGAGCTTGGGCGGTCAAGGTTCCCAGTGCGCGTTCAGTATCGGAAGAAGAGACGGCAGGAATGATGCGCATGGCCGGTATCGGCGAGGTTGTTTCCTGCGGCAGTCTGTCGCGAGGTTTGCTCGAGGCGCGGGAGTGTGCGGCCAACACTGGGGGCGTGGTGGTGGTTTGCGGCTCGCTCTTTTTGGCGGGTGAGACGCTTCGTGCGCTAGGCGCTTATCCATGGGATCTTGCAAGAGTCGATGAGAATGAGAGTGTAAATGGGGCAGGGGGATAGGGAATAGGTTTTAGGGTTTGCTGATGAGAGACAAAAATATGGTTGAGGTTTTGGCGCGGGGAGTATGCGTGGTTGACGGGATGATGCTGCTGTGTTACGGACGGCAATCTGGGGTGCGGTATTTGCCAGGCGGGCATGTCGAGTTTGGCGAGTGCGCACGTGTGGCGTTGAAGCGCGAGATGCTGGAAGAGACAGGTCTTGAAGCGCGGGCGGGACGTTTCCTTGGGTGTTGTGAGCATGCCTTCGTTCAGAACGGTGTGTCACACGCGGAAGTCAACATGATATTCGAAATGGGGTTGTCCGGTGTTTCAGTTTGCAAGGAAGTTGTCGCGTCTGAAGAGTGGATCGGGTTCCAGTGGCAACCGCTGGAACGCCTGGGCGAGGCGGGCATGCAGCCTGCCGCATTAAGCGAGTTGCTGCCTAAATGGATTAAAAAACCTGGAGGTCACTGTGTGACCGGTGACAATTGGTCACATGCAGTCGCAGAACGCAACCCTAGTCTGTGAGTTTGTGGTTATAGGTGTTACCTAGGGTGTAACTGGCCGTTTCTAGCAATTTCCAGAAAAGCATAAACCCTTTCGAAAAAAGGGTTAAGAAGAAAGGCGACGTGACGCGGGAGGTCAACCCGCTGACCTTACACAGCCTGCGCCATGCCGCCGCCACCTGGCTTCGGGACGCCGGGGTATCGGAAAGCCTCGCCATGGAACTGATCGGTCACGATTCCGTGTCGGTTGACCGCTCTTACGTCCACACCTCGCCCGACGCTATGCGGAACGCGCTGAACCGCCTGCCGGCTCTTTCATAACGGTTTATTTACAGTGTACTTTTGTAAACCACAGGTTTACCTAATTTGCATAAAGTTAAACCGATAACGGATCATGAAAGCACTTGCCCAAGTGCGGGGTTTGGTCTAAAGTTCTGAATATTCACAAAAAGTGTCTTGATGCGCATAAATGCATAATGAGCCGTACCGAAACAACTGACAATGGGGAGCTAGCAGGCATGCGGGGAAGTGGACATCCGATATCTGCCTTGCCGCTTTGTGTAAATTCCGGTATCCGCGATAACCATACGCGCGGGGCCGTTGCCGATTTTTTCCGCGAAAAGATCAAATCCGGATCGCACCTTTCCATCGTTTCCGCTTATTTTACGATCTACGCTTACGATGCACTCAAAGATATTCTCGACCCCATCGATCATTTGGACTTCCTGTTTGGCGAGCCTTCCTTCGTTAATCGCCTTGATCCGAGCAAGGATCAGAAGAAAGCCTTCATGATCGACGCCAACGGGCTTGAACTCGTCAACAAGCTCCAGCAGAAGCGCGTCGCCAAAGAGTGCGCCGCGTGGATCGAGCGCAAGGTGGACATCAAGACCATCAAGCAGTCCAACCTTCTGCACGGCAAAATGTATCACATCGCCACGCAGGGCGTTGAGGATGCCATTCTCGGCAGCTCCAACTTTACCGTGCATGGCCTCGGCCTTGGCAACGGCGGCAACAACATTGAGCTGAACCTCATTGTTGACGGTAACCGCGACCGCCAAGAGCTTAAACAGTGGTTCACCGATCTTTGGAATAACGAGGCGCTGGTGAAGGATGTCAAAGACGACGTTCTCCAGTATCTTCGCAAGCTCTACTGCAACCACTCGCCGCAGTTCATCTATTATCTCACCCTCTTCCATCTCTTCCGCGATTTCCTCGACGGCACCCGCGATCTCGACGATGCCTTGCGGCGCGTGGCGCTCCCGGACACCCGTATCTGGAGAACGCTCTTTTCTTACCAGAAGGACGGCGCGAAAGCCGCCATCAACAAGATCCTCTCCTTCAACGGTTGCGTTCTGGCCGACAGCGTGGGTCTCGGCAAGACCTTCACGGCCTTGGCCGTCATCAAGTATTTCGAGCTTCGCAATGAACGCGTGTTGGTCCTGTGCCCGAAAAAGCTCAACCGCAACTGGACCGTATATCGCTCCAACAGCACCCTCAATCCGTTCGTTGATGACCGGTTCCGCTTTGATGTTCTGCATCACACGGATCTCTCCCGTGAGTCAGGCGCGTCGAATGGCATTTCCCTAGACGATCTCAACTGGGGCGCTTACGACCTTGTCGTCATCGACGAATCCCACAACTTCCGCAACAACAAGGTCGCCACCCAGCGGCCGGGCGACACCAAGCCGCGCCGCAGCCGCTACCAGCGCCTGATGGAAGACATCATCTCTTCCGGCGTCCGCACCAAAGTTCTGTTGCTGTCCGCCACGCCGGTCAACAACCAGTTGTCCGACCTGCGCAACCAGATTTCCTTTATCGCAGGCGCCGACGTGGCGCGGGACGCCGTTGCCGACGCCGCCTTTACGGAGACCCTCAGCATCGCCTCCGTGAAGGAAACGATGCAGAAGGCGCAGACGCACTTCACCAACTGGGCCAAGCGCCCTCCCGATCAGCGCAAGACCCGCGAGCTGATCGCCGCGATCGGCGGCGATTTCTTCAAGCTGTTGGACGGCCTCAGTATCGCACGCTCCCGCCGCCAGATCGCCTCTTACTATGCGGGCGAGATGAAGCAGCTCGGCGGCTTTCCTAAACGCCCCGCGCCGAAAGCGATACACGCCCCCATTGATCTGGAATCGCGTTTCCTCTCTTTTGAACAACTGGACATTGAGATCA
>JAQVQN010000208.1 GCA_028701555.1 Kiritimatiellia bacterium
TCGGCAAGCTTGCCCTCGGCTTCCCGCCTGTCACTGGTTCCAGTGGTTCTAGTGAAGGTTTTGCCGTTTACCGTCCAGCGGGCAAACCATGTCCGGCCCCGCAGTGTCAACGTTCCTTCACCCTTGCCTCTGCATCTCGCTTTCTTTGCCATGTGTTACCGTCCTTCCCTAAGTTGTCCTTAATGGCCAAAAGGTAACACTTTAGGCGTATTAGATGCAAGTATGATAATCATAAAATTATCAATCGACCAAAAACCGTAATGTTTATTCTATAAAAACGGATTTCTAATCCGTGGGTCGCAGGTTCAAGTCCTGCCAGGGGCGCCATTCAAAAGACCGATAAAACTAGCAAATATATGGGTTTTTCGCATAAAATAGACATCATGGTCAAAACACGCAAAGTAAATAAAAAAAGCCTTATGAAACCAACTAGTCGCCGAACGAGGATTGTCCGTTCTCGGCAAACTCTTTGATCGCGTACACGCCCATACAGTACCTTTTGAGATATCATCCGTCACTAGGGCAATTGTGTCCGTCAGCAAGGCTCGGGGCTTATATAATCTGTTGCTTGTAGAACTCGGCATGGTATGATTGTCTCCGTGCCAAAAAAAATGTATATTGATGCTGATGACACGTTCTGGAATAGGTTATGACAGCCACCGTTTCTTAGATGGGCGCAGGCTGGTGTTGGGCGGGGTGAATATCCCGTTCCACCGGGGGCTGTCCGGACACTCGGACGCGGATGTGCTTATACACGCCTTATGTGATGCTTTGCTGGGTGCTGTGGCCGATGGCGATATCGGGCAACATTTTCCTGACAACGACCCGCTTTGGAAGAATGCCGACAGCACAGTGCTTCTGAAAAATGTCGTGGAGTGCTTGTGCCGCAAGGGGTGGGGGGTCGTTAACACCGACGTTACAGTAATCGCCGAGGCGCCAAAGCTGATGCCTTATATTCCGGCAATGCGTGCGCGTCTGGCCGAGGTTATGGGAATTGACATTGCGTGCGTGTCAGTCAAAGCAAAGACTAACGAGGGCATGGATGCGGCTGGCCGCTGCGAGGGCATAATGGCAATGTCAGTTGCAACAGTTTTTTTCAAAGGTTCTGTTATCGGAGACAAGCCAACCACCCGGGGCTGCGCTCCGGGCGAAAACGAGGGTGATAACTTGAACATCGAACGTCGAACGTCGAAGTTATAGGTAAGGGAAAATGCTAATTTACAACAGTCTTGCAAGGGACAAAGAGTCGATACAACCACTCGAGGATAATCATATCCGCATGTATACGTGCGGTCCGACGGTATACAACTTCGCGCACATCGGAAATTTCCGTGCCTACACGTTTGAAGACATTCTGAGGCGCACGCTGCTATTCAACGGTTACCGTGTCACGCAGGTCATGAATCTAACTGACGTTGACGACAAGACCATACGCGGTGCCCTTGCGGCCGGCGTGTCTTTGAACGAATTCACGCATCCATTCATTAAAGCTTTTTTCGAGGATCTGACAAAACTCAATATTCAGAAAGCTGAATTCTATCCGTCTGCAACCGGGCATGTTCCAGAGATGATCGCCTTGATTGAAAAGCTCTTTGAACGCGGCCTTGCCTACAGGTCAGAAGACGGATCAGTATATTTCAACGTTGCGAATTTTGAAGGTTACGGCAAAT
Source organism: Kiritimatiellia bacterium (assembly GCA_028701555.1). Taxonomy (GTDB): domain Bacteria; phylum Verrucomicrobiota; class Kiritimatiellia; order RFP12; family UBA1067; genus JAQVQN01. Next base: position 1,671 of record JAQVQN010000208.1, read on the forward strand.
TGTCGCGACTTGACCGAGCCAACCTCAGGGCCGGTGCCCGTGTGGCCCAAGATGAATACGAGAAAGAGAATTACGGAGATTTCGCTCTTTGGAAGGGTTGGGACGCGAGCGATGGCGACGTGATGTGGGACTCACCGTGGGGCCGGGGACGCCCGGGCTGGCACTTGGAGTGTTCAGCCATGTCGATCAAGTATCTCGGCGAAACATTTGATCTGCACACCGGAGGTATCGACAACCTTTTTCCGCACCATGAAAATGAGATTGCGCAAGCTGAAGGTGCCACGGGCAAACCTTTTGTTCGCTACTGGATGCACTGTGCCCATTTGCGTGTCAATGGCGAAAAAATGTCCAAATCGCTCGGAAACTTCTTTACCTTGCGTGATCTATTGGGACAAGGATGGAGCGGTCGCGAGATTCGTTATGTTTTGATCAATGGCCACTACCGACAGCCGTTAAACTTCACCTTTACGGCGCTTGAGGCAGCACGCGCCGCTTTGGCCCGCATAGACGGTTGCGTGGAAGCGCTTACCGAATTGGCATCTGGTGCTGAAACTGGAACTGCGCCGGACGCAATCGCCAAGGCGCTGAATGATTTCACGAAGGCCGTCAACGACGACCTAGGTATGCCAGAAGCCTTTGCGGCACTGTTTGCTTTGGTTCGAGAAAGCAACAGCTTGGTGCAACAGAAAAAGCTGAGCGCCGAAGCGGCAGCAGCGATCCTTGAGGTTTTTGACCGGATGGATACTGTGCTGGGGTTGGTGCGGTTCGGCAACGCCGACAATACGGGGGCCATACCTGCCGAGGTCGAGTTGCTTTTGAAGGAACGGGCTGCGGTGCGCGCGGCCAAAGATTGGGCTGGCTCAGACCGCATCAGGGAGCAACTCGCTTCGATGGGATGGGAGGTGCGTGACTCCAAGGATGGCCCGAAAGTGAGAAAGGTTACTTGATGAGGCGCGGTAAATTCATAACTTTCGAAGGGCCGGAGGGCAGTGGCAAGTCGACGCACATCAGGTTACTTGCGGATTTCCTGCGCGGGCATGGTGTTGATGTCAAGACCACCCGAGAGCCTGGAGGGACGGCGCTCGGCGAGTCAATACGCGGCTTGCTGCAGCACAACCACTCCGGCGAAGCGCCTGTGTCGCGTGCCGAGGTTCTGTTGTTCCTTGCCAGCCGCGCTCAGCACGTCGAAAGTTTCATTCGTCCGGCCTTGGCGCAAGGGTGCTGGGTTCTTTGCGACCGATTTGAGGATTCAACCTTCGCTTATCAGGGTTATGGAAGGGGCTTCGACCTTGGCGAGTTAAGGAGTGTTAACATCTTTGCGACCGACGGTCTGTGTCCGGACTTGACGGTGCTGCTGGACGTGGATACCGAAACGGGGCGAGATCGGTTAAAGCAGCGACACTCACTGAATGCTTCCGCTCCTGACAGGATCGAACGTGAATGCGACGAGTTCCATCTCAGGTTGCGCGAGGGATTTCTAGAAATAGCACACAATGACCCGCAGAGATTTATCGTGGTATCTACGAACCGCGCGGCTTCGGAAGTTGCTGTGGAAATACGCGATGCGGTGTGCGCCCGCATGAAAGAGGCCCTTGATGCGTGTTGATGAAACATTTGAGATGATACGGCACGCGATAGCATCCGGGCGTCCTGCACACGGCTATCTGGTCACTGGACCAGTCCGAGGCGGTGCCATGGACTTGGTCATACGAGTTCTGCAACTGCTTTTCTGCAGTTCTGCAACAAAACCATGCCTAGCATGCGAGGGTTGCAGACGCGTAGCCGAAAGGACAGAGGGAGATATTCACTGGATATTTCCAGAGTTAAAGACGCGCGTGATCGGCGTGGAACAGATGCGAGAAAAGCTTCTCAACGAGATCAGTAAAACCTCTTTCTCAGGAGGATGGAAGGCCGGCGTTCTGGTGGGGGCGGACCGGATGAAGGAAGCTTCTGCTAACGCCTTTCTCAAGACGCTTGAAGAGCCGCCTGACCGCACGCTTTTTTTTCTGCTTTCTGACGCTCCGCAGCAACTGTTGCCTACGATTGTTTCACGCTGCCAGCGCATTGACCTTTACGACGAGAGTGAGTTAGCCTACCCTTTGAAAGTACGAGTGATCGAAGCGCTAGCCAGTAATCAATGCGGGGGATCGCTGGAGAATCTGTCTGTCGCATCTGAGTTGACCGCCATACTTGAGGAACTTAAAGATGCGGCGGAGATGTTGGTTAAAACGGAAAAGGGTGAAGACTGGCTTGAGGATGACGAAAAAGTTTTCAAAGCCAAAGTCTCGTCACGTTATCGAGAGATGCGCAATGACTTTTTAAGAGTAATTATGCGTTGGTTTCGTGACCTTTGCAGTGTTAAATGTGGAAGTGACCAGTCGTTGCTGTATTTCCCAGAGCGCATCGATGTGTATGGCGAACGGGCCAAAAGATTGACTTTAGCTCAGGTGTTATACAATCTCGACGCGGTTGAAGAGTTGGCACGTAAATTTGAGAAAAACATTCCGGAAGAGATTCTTTTGGCATATACTGTTGACCGGTTAAAACATGGTTCATCCAAAGAGGGAAAACTTTAAAATGCAGCCAGTGGCGCGTGTCAGAATGCCTGAAAAGGGAGTGTTCAATTGTCGGTTGCCTGAGACGTTGTCACTTTTGCCTGGCGATAATTGCATTGTTGAGCTTGATTACGGCCTTGATGAAGGCTGCGCCCTAGAAATATTCGGTTTTCACGACGAAGTAGATGCTGCTGAAAAGCTCCCGAGTTTCCGTGTGGTCCGTAAATTATCCCTTGAGAATGACGCGCGTCTTAAAGAGAATGAGTCGCTGGCAGATAAGGCTAAGCAAGCTTTTATGCTTTCGGTCAGCACTGAAAAGACGCACGTTAAGATTCTGCACATGCGTTTTTCATACGGACGTGATAAGTTATTCATAAGGTATGCGGCTGCCGTACCGGTTGATTTGAGGCGTTTCGTAGGACAATTGCAGCGAGATTTCAAAACCCATGTTGATTTGTGGCAGGTAGGCGTCAGGGATGAGGCCGCACTCGTAGGGTGTATCGGGCCTTGCGGACGTGCGGTTTGCTGTTGCTCATGGCAGCAGCAGTTCCCGGGGGTGAACGTGCACATGGCAAGGGTTCAGGACATTTCGCTAAACCCGATCACGCTGAATGGCAGTTGCGGCAGACTCAAATGTTGCCTGCGCTTTGAATATGATCAATACAGAGAAGTCGAGTCGTCTTTACCGGGACACGGAAGTGTGGTTAAGTTGCCTGAACTTGAAAATATTATTACTCACGTAGTCGGGCGCGATATCATGAACGGCTTGTTGACAGTCAGGACTGACGATGGGCGTTTCTTTACGGTAAAGGCTAGTGAAGTTGTGACGGTA
>JAQVQN010000209.1 GCA_028701555.1 Kiritimatiellia bacterium
TGGCGGTATACGCACCATGTAGGTTTCGGTGCCGACCTCGGGGTGCGTGAGTTTAAACTGCACGTCGCGGCTGCCGCCTTCGGAAGGCAACTGCATCGCCACTTTGTCGCTCTCCTTGTTGTCTTTGAGCAGAATAACTGAGAAGGGTTCGCCTTTCCCGCCTTGACCCGCGATTGTGACGGTCATTGAGGTGTCCCAGCCGACTATGGCCCGACGCGGCGTGTCTACATTGTCGACGCGCATATCAGGCGTGTCGTCAAGTTCGACACTTTTCTCAAGCTGGACCGCGTAGACGGGGGCTGGCCAGCCAGCCTCGGCCCAGTTGTCATTCTTTTCGCGCGTATCTATCGCGTCTGAAAGCAACATGACACCCGCCAGCTCTTGGCCGCGCAAGCGATCAAAGAGACGTGTGAGCCCTAGGTTGAGCTGGGTTGAACGGCCTTCGGGACGCAGCTCGGCGACTTGTTCAAGCCCGACAGGAGTTTCTAGGTCGGCATGGAAAGGATATACGTCCACGACACACTTTGATTGAACCGCTTTAGCCCACGGTTGCTTGAGCATCTCCATGGCTGCCTCCCAACGCGTGCGTCCGGCTGATTCATCCGCGCTCTGCCCCATGGAAGCAGAGATGTCCAGCAGCACTATGAAGCGCGGTTTGACGATCTCGATCAGCGAGCTTTTGCGTCCCGGCAGCAACAACACCCAGAATAGTATCGCGAAAAATAGTATGCGCAGCGCTACGACCGCCGCACCTGAAAGGTCACGCGGCAAATAGCGCCACAGGGCATATCCGACGGCGGCCAACGCAGTCAATAGCGCGCCGATTAGCAGCAAGGCCGGAACGCCGTATTCAAAAGTCCATTCGGCGGTATTCATTGCGTCACCACCTTTCCGGCCAGATCGACGACCAGTTTCTCGGATGCACCAGTCTGTTTACGCAACGCCCGGTTGGCGAACCACCATTCGAGCAGCGCCAAAAGCAAGGCCAGCCAGAGACATATCTCCGCCAGTGAGCGTCCATTGCGGTATTCGTCGACCAGCTTGGTCAGCTCTTCCGGATCGTTGGCAAAGAAAAGTTTTTTGAAAGAGGTCCATTCTTCGATCTCTGCCGGGGCCAGCGGTATCAGGCGCGATTCAGTACGGTCGGCATTTGCAGCCATGACCGGTTCCGGGGTTTCGGCCCCAGCCCTGACGCGCGTGTAAACGCCGGGTTCGCTGAGACTGTCGATCACGTAAACGCGGTTTCCAGCATCGCGCATCGCAAGTTGGTTGCCGGAGGGGGTGGCGATTATCTCATCTTCCCGGTATTCGGGTATGACCTCATTGACCAGTGGCTGGGTGTTGAGAACCACATGCGGCGGCTGCACGGAGGCACCTGCTCCCTGCCGTATCAATTGGTGCGCCACCGGCAGGAAAAAAGCGGTCAGAGGGAAAGTGCTCCAGTCGCGTTCCGCGCTGACAGTGAACATGAAGACCCGACCGCGTCCGACAGCCCGTCCTGACAGCATCGGGGTGTCGTCGCCAGCCGTGATAAGGACAGCGGCGTTTTCGCGCATCGCGCCGAGCCGCAAGACGCGTTTCAGAGCGACAGTAGGAACAGTGCCCGGCGGCAGCGACATGTTGAAATTAACCACCTGTCCAGACAGGTTGGCTATGCGTCTGAGAGGGCGTGCCGAAAGCTCGACCGGGATGGATTCAACCGCTGTCGGCGGGGCAGGCAGAATTTCCATATCTGCATACGCTGGGATTTCAGCGCGGTCGCCCGGAAAAACAATGACCACGCCGCCGTTCTGCGCGTATTCCTCGATACGGATCACAGCTTGTCCTGACAGTGGAAACACATCGCAGAGGAAGACCGCCTGATAATCGCGAAGGTCGACCGAGTCGAGTTCGGCGGTGTCGACTTGGCGCACGCCGTCATCTGCGGCACCGGGTGCCAGAGCTGCCTTGAGGTAGCGCGTCGCGTTTTGCGGCCCAACGATCAGCGCCGGCAACTGTTTGCGCACACGCAAGAGGCACAAGAACTCGTCGTCCTCCGGTAGGGCGTCGTTCGGTGTGGTTATGCGGGCGATGTGGATGCCCGGTTCAAGGCCGTTGACCACAAACTCGACATCAGTCTCTGAGTCGGCATCAGGCGTCACGCTGCGTCGTCCGCGTTCCTGCCCGCCAATCTCTACACCGACGGTAATCTGCTTAGCTGAACCGGAACGCCCGATGCGCACGTTCAAGCGCGCGGTCTGTCCGGATAACATTATGAGCGGAGAAATTTTCACATCTGAAGGCCACACGTTTTCCGGTGCCTTGGCACCTGCCAGCAGGGCGAAGAAAGTGACAGCGTCACGCTGTTCGCGGGTGATGACAGGCCGCCCCTCCGAGTTCACGGTCTCGTCATGTTTCTCCGCGTCGCGGAACCCGTGCCAGGGCAGAGACTGGCCGTCGGTCATGACATACACTTCGCGCTCACGGCGGCCTTCCTGCTGCTCCAAGGCGGCGATGGCAGTTGCCACGGCTTCGTCAATCTTGGAGGTTCCGGGCAGGCATGTCAAAGCACGTATGGCTTGGACCACAGTGGCGTGTTCGGTGGTCGGCTTTTCAATGACCGGAATCGGTGTTTCCGCGGCCAGGTAGACACACACGCGGTCGCCCGGCAGCAGGCCCTCTATGACCGCAGCGGCGGCGTCCTTGCATATCTCCCAGACCTTGCCGCGGTCCAGTTCGTAATTCATGCTGTAGGAGGCGTCGATGACGATTGCCACATCGCGGCGGGTGCGGCTGAGCCATGATCCGGCGGACGTAGTTCGTATCACGGGCATTGCGAACGCGAGGCATAGCATCAGCAGCAACAGGGTGCGCAGTAACCAAAGCAGGATGTTTTCAAAACGCACCCGGCTGGAGGAGCGCTTCTGCGCTGCTTTAAGGAAGCGCAGTGTCGGAAAAGGCGTCACAACCGTCCGTCTTCGCTGGAACATGTGCAGCATCAGCGGTATCGCGGCAGCGGTCAAAGCCCAAAGAAAAGCTGGATTGGCGAAAACTAACATTGATCGGTTCCGGGTTTAGCGCGACATGCGCTTGCGTTCCTCCAGATATGCACGCACGAAGGTGTCGATGGGCTCGTCAGTCTTGACCAGTCGGTAATCGACTTTCATTTCGGCACAGGCCTTGCGGTATTTGTCGACAAATTCCCCCATCAAATCCTTATACTCTTTGGCCAGTGAACGCGGGTCGGCAATCAAACGCTCGCCATTCTCCATGTCTTCGAACTCCGCGCCGCGTTTTAGATCAAGGTTTAGCTCCACAGGGTCAAGCGTATGCAAGACGATCACGTCATGCAGGTTTTTGCGGAAATGGGCTAAAGCCTTGATGATCTCCGGCTGGTCGTCGAGCAGGTCGGAGATGATGATGATCATGGCGCGGCGGTTGATGGATTCGGCGATTTGGTGCATCACGTCGGCGCCGGCGGTGCCTTTTGCAGGTTTGTACCCTTGCAGGATTTTCAGGGTGTTGTTGAGCTCGTTGAAAGAATTTTTGCACGGCAGGGAGACATCCAGCTTCTCGCCGTATATGCACATGCCGACAGCGTCGCGCGCTTTCAGCACGACATAGCTGACAGCGGCCGCCAGCGTGCAAGCGTACTTGAACTTGCTCGGCAGGTCAGGTGAACTGCTGTAGCCCATGGAGCCGCTGCGGTCGACCAGTAGGTAAACGCGCAGGTTGGTCTCGTCCTGATAACGCCGAATAAAATACTTGTCGGTGCGGCCCAGCACCTTCCAGTCGATACGTTTAAGGTCATCGCCCGGCATGTAGGAGCGGTGGTCGGCGAATTCGGTGCTGGCACCTTTTTGCGCGCTACGGTGGCGTCCGGCCAGCGTGCCTTCCACGACATAGCGCGAGTTTAGAGCTAGGCGGTTCAGTTTCGCCATCTGCGCGGGGTTTAGGAAAGCGGCGATGCCCTCACTCATTGACGGTTCCTCGCTGGTGTCGCTACGATCCAGAAATCGCAGTCGCTGTCAATCATGATCGCGAAACCGGCGTCAGAACTCAGGCGCAGGAAGCGTATGCCGTTAACGATGCCGCTCTCTGTGGCCACGCCGCGCCGCGCACCAGCTTCGGTGACGGTCTCGAACTCGACGCTGACGGGATTTGTCTGTTTGCGGCTGACGATGGAGGCCGACTTGCTGCCGTAGGCGTTTAAAGGCAGGGCGCTCAGCGGCGTCAGGCGGTTGCCGAGGCTTTTGCTGTATATGCGATAGCGCTGGTTGGCAATGTTACGCAGTCTGCTGAAGGCAGCGGGTTCATAAACCCAAGGGTCGCCGAAACGGTCGGAGACGGGCGGCTGTTTGTCTTTGGTCAGCACCGAAAGCTGCGAGAGTGAGCCCGGATATTCCACATGGTCGGCATAATAAGCCTTCAAGGCTTTTTCGACCTGCGCGTGGTCGAGGCGCGTCAGCCAGCGCCGGGCCATGGTGTCGGAATAGCGGATCAAAGGGCGCGCGCCTTTGTCCGCCACCAGCGCACTTTCGAAAATCCTGATTCCGTCCGACTGATTGCCGTTGGCCAACAGGTGCCAGGCGGCGATGGTCTTGATCACTGGCAGAAACTCGCCGAGCGTGGAGGCGCGGTCCATCACACCCTGACAGGCGTCGATTACGGCTTTGTGGTCGGCGGGGTTGCGCGCATGCACTGACCACGCCCGCATGAAAGCGTCCTCCTGTGGCGTGGCGGCAAAAAGCGCGACAGCGGATAGCAAAAAGCCTGGCAACAGGAGATAGTGTTTCATGCGCATAACAGGTTGAAGATGGCGCGGATCTGTTCTTTCGGACGGGGCCGTCAGTTCAGCGTGTGCTGGAATACATGAGTATGTTCACGCCGAGCTTCAGCGCGTCATCCTCCAGATAACTGTTGCTGTATTTGTTGGGCGACAGTTCCCAAGCGCCAGCCATGCCGATAGGGCTGTAAACTACAGCGGGGTGGCCGTCGACCTCCAGCGTCAAGATCTGCGGCGCGATGGCCGAAGAGTTGTGCGACTTCGCAAGGGCGGGGGTTACCTTCA
>JAQVQN010000210.1 GCA_028701555.1 Kiritimatiellia bacterium
TATTACTTATTCTCTAGCACCTTGATCTTGATATTGCGGAAAGAGACACGGTCGTTGTGGTCTTGCAACAGTATGTGACCGGAAGGCTGTTCGCCCCAATTCGGGTACTTATTGAATTTGCTGGCGGCCACGGCGGCGCGGAATTCCTCAGACCCGCGTTCGAATTCCAGCACCTTCTCGCCGTTAAGCCAGTGTTCGACTTTGCGCCCGCGGCTAACGATCATGGCGGTGTTCCACTGGCCAACAGGCTTAGGCTTGGCGTCCTTGGCGGGCATCACGTCGTAAAAAGCAGCCACGCACCGGTTGCCGTCACGCCCGTTCTTGGCGTCAGGGTGTTTGTCGCAGAGGACCTGATATTCCAAGGTTGTTCCGCCGGTGACCTTCGGGTCAAAAAAGTATTTGATGCCGCTGTTGGCACCGTCGGTCAGCATGAAATCAACTTTGAGCATGAAACTCGAGAAAGTATCCCGGGTGATGATGTCGCCTGCGCCGCCGCCCTCTTTTTTAGGCAATACGGTCAGGACGCCGTCGGCGATCAGCCAGCCGGTCTCCGGGAAGGTATCGCGGCGGACACTGCGCCATCCCGCGCCAGTCTGGCCGTCCCAAAGCAGCTGCCACCCGTCTTTGATCTCGGCTTCAGACAAGGTGTTGGGGAGTGCGGCGCAACATTTTTCCATGGCCGATACGGTGGTTGACAGGCCGGTTAGTGCGAGAACGACAGCAAGAAACGATTTCATCAGAATAACGCTCCGTATGTTTTAAAGCTCTTGATCAGAGTCGTCTTGTTGGTTCTCAATGCCCGGGACATCTGCGGACGCCAACGGGCGCGCCGGCTTAAAATCTTTTTGGGCAAGGTTCCAAGAGAGCCAATCGGAGAAAAGGCTGTTGTTGCGTCGACGAGCAATATTTGTGCGCACTTGTGCGCGCATCATCTCCGCCGAGAGAGCGTCGCCCGGCTGGCGATCCTCGATGTAGACCAGCAGCGATTTATCGGCGCTGGCGGGGATTGCCTCTGAGATTTCGCCGGTTTTAAGCGTCATGGAGTTGTAGGCGATCGCGAAACTGTTGTCGAATTTCGCGCCTTGTATATCGCTGACGCTGTAGGTCAAAGAGGTCGAGACGTTTAGGGCTTTGGCTTGCGCCGCTTCCGTGAAACTCTTGCCCTCGGCCATCAGCGCTGCGATTTCATCCCGCAACGCTTTGGCAGCATCGCGGAAAGCCTCGCTGCGGGCCTTTTGTTCCGCCTGCGGGCGCAGATCGTTCAGAACGTCTTCGTATTTAGGAGTGTGAGCTGGCGAACGCTCGGCTATTTCCATTACGTAGACATAATCGTCGCCTTTGACGATACCGAAACGCAGGTCGGCGCGATCAGGCTCAAGCTCAAACGCGGCATCCGAGAATTCTTTAGAGTTTGTAGTCCAGTAAAGCGTTTCTTCGGCGCTGAAGAGCGGAGCGGTTTTGACCGCAGAATTCTCTTGGGCGGCGAGCAGAGCTAGCGTCTGGTCGGCGGAAGCGGCCAATTTGCCGTAAACAGTGAAAGTCACGGCCGTGCCTGCGCAGTAACGCGCCTCATCGAGCTGCAACTCGGCTAGAATCTGATCACGCACTTCGGCGAACGGGATTGGCTCGGTAACATCATTGGTGACAGTGCGCGTGTAAGTTTCGGCGTGGCTATCGTAATATTCCAGCAGGTCGTCCTCAGGCACAATCACGGACGCCAGGTAGTTGGTGACCGGCACAGCCACATAGTGCACTGACACGCGGTCGGGCTGGGCGAACGACTCTTTGTTCTCCTCGTAAAATTTAAGGTAATCTTCTTCGGTCAACTTCATGTCGGCGTTAGCGAAGCGATTACTGACCTCAGCGGCTCTCACGGTGAAAACATCTGTCATGGCGGCTAGCTCGTCGTCCAGCTCCATAGGAGCCACCCAGGTTGCTGAATCGACAGTGGCGGCGGTTTTCATGATTGAGAGCTGGTGCGCGACAACCTCTTCATATATGGAAGGGGTCATGCCGTTTTCTGCCAGCACCATGCGGTAGCGGTTGATGTCGAACCCGTTCGGCCCCTGGAACGCAGGTGCTTCACGCAGAGTTGAGCGGATCTCTTCATGGTTTGAGATCAGACCGCTGTTTTCTGCGGTCTGGCGGGCTGCAATTTGTTCCCATGCCCGCCGATCAATCACGTCGGCGGGGGTCTCGTTATCGCGCCCGCGTCCAAAGCCCCTGATTGAGGTGACGGTACGCAGAAACTCGGTTTCGGATATTTTGGCACCGTCGATTGCACCGGCGGTCTGTCCTTCTTGCGGGCTCCTAAAGCAGGAATCCACCGCGACGAAAGCCACGGCGATAATAAACGCGAAGAAACCCCAAAGGATGCGGTTACGGATTAAGCGGTTGAAGTGATAAATGAACACGGCTATTTATCCAAGACGGGTTTATACACGCGCAAACTGATTTTTTAAGAACCGAGGGAGTGCGCAGGCCCCCGGTTCTAATGCTTTCTATCTCGCTGCCGACTCTAGTTTTCGTCTGCTGGTTTTGGTTCCACGGCGTCATCTTTGTCATCGCCGTCCTTTTTGGGCTTATCCGAAAGCAGCACCGGCATCTCGATTTCATCTTCTTCCGGCGTGACAAGTTCGCCGGTGGCGATGTCCGAGCGGCCCTCTGCATAGGCGAAGCGATGTTGCGCGATGCCGTTGGGGCTAACCACCAGAGTCGAGATGATGGTGCGACCGCCGACGGGTGCATTCTCGCGCCAGATCTTAACTACGGCTTTCGGCGACATGGCGTACTCAACAGGCTCCTCCAAGCCTTTATCAAGCACTATTATAAAATCGCCGGAAACGCTGGTCATGCGGCTTAGCGCACGGTTAGGGGCAGTCATGATATTCACTGTATTGGCCGCACGCAGTGCCGGGATATTGTAGTTCGGGCCAACTAGCCGCGCAGAACCGGTGATGGTCGCGGCCTGGAAAACATCGCTGTCACCATCTTTATAAACCCGGTATTCACCGCGGCCCACGACGTTGTGGCAGACCGCATTAGCGGTCTCGATGGTAAAGGAACCTTCGGGAAGATTGTCGCGCAGTTCAAAAACCGCGCTGCCGGCTACGATGCGTAAAACGCGCGCGTCTTGGTTCTTTGTGCAGCGGTCGGCAACCACCTCGGTGTCAGCACCCAGACTTACGGTATCTTGCGCCGAAAATGACAGAACCGCCGCGCTGGCGATTCCGGTCCGCACAACGGTTCCCAGCGGGTACGCCTTGCCGTTGATGGCCGGCGTGAAGCTTCCGATATCGGGGTTGAGCACTTCGCACACTCCTTGAATGCGCGCGACCATCACCAACGGATGGAAAATTTGAGACGAACCCGGTTGCGGTTCCGCAACGGCTTCGGCGTTTTCGACAGCTGTATCTTGCGCCTCTTCTTGCGCCACTGCGCACGTTAGAGCAGCACACGCTGCTAAACATACAACCGACCGCGAAAACAACTTTCTAATCATCATGGGAAAAGCTCCCTTGTTCTTATCCGATGTTATGAAAAAACCACGCCTCGTATAAAAAAGAGCCCTTATAATAAACCAAGCTACCCCTAACCGTCAATCGAAGTATGGCCAAAACGCGTTGAAATCGTACCGTGGTGAATCGACAAACCAACCGCGCCCTTCCCGCAACCACGGGGGCTAGGTTATTTTGTCAATCGACCATGAAGAACGCCGGCCGCAGTCCAAACAAACGCCCCTATTGTTACAAGGACGTAAATATACTATAATGTCTCCCTTTCTTTGATTAAGAACCACTATGGGAAACGAAATGAGCGGATGTAAATTGACGGCTAGGGTGTCGGGTGTGGGCAAGGCTTTGCCGGAGCGGCGCCTGACCAACGCCGATCTCGAAAAGATGGTGGACACCAGCGATGAATGGATTTCCCAGCGAGTCGGCATCAAAGAGCGCCGTATTGCCGCGGAAGGAGAATACACCTCGCACCTTGCTTCCCGCGCGGCCGCTGACGCTTTGAAGATGTCCGGCCTGAAGGCCGAGGAGATAGACCTGATTCTGGTCGGAACGTCCACGCCAGACATGGTTTACCCTTCAGTGGCCTGCCAGGTGCAAAAAGCCTTGGGTGCGGTTAATGCGGGTGTGCTGGACATCAGCGCGGCCTGCACGGGCTTCATCTACGGCGCCAGCCTAGCCTGGGGCATGATCAAAGCAGGCTGCATGCGTAATGTTCTGGTTATAGGCTCTGAAGTCAACAGCTCGGTCGTGAACTGGAAGGACCGCGATACCTGCATCCTTTTCGGCGACGGCGCCGGCGCCGCCATCTTCAGCGCACACGAGTCAGAGACCGAAGGCGTACTGTCCATAAAGCTTGGCGGCGACGGCAATTTCGACGAGCTGCTTTATCTGACCAACAGCGGCTGTCGCCCCTTCCCGGATGTCGCAGGCAGATACATCATGATGCAGGGCAATGAGGTCTTCAAGCAGGCGGTTCGCAACATGTACGAGTGCGCCATCAATGTACTGGAGGGTGCCGGCCTGACTGCGGCGGACGTTTCCCTGCTGATCCCCCACCAAGCCAACACCCGTATCATTGGCGCGGTCGCAAAGCGCTTGGGGTTGCCCGACGAGAAGGTTTTCGTGAATATTGCGGATTACGGCAACACCTCGGCCGCGACCATCCCGATCGCCCTCTGTGAGGCGCTTGAACAGGGACGGCTGAAAAAAGGGGATGTGCTGGTGATCGACGCCTTCGGTGCCGGACTGACTTTCGGCGCCATGGCCATACGCTGGACCTGATGCCGCCGGGTCGGTGCCTTACCGAGCAAGAGTATCGATAAAAACAAGTTGTTTCCAGGGTTCAGGAGTCTAGGTTCTTAATTGTGCGCTCCATACGCGCGTTCTCTCACGCCTGAACCCTGACCCCTGAACCCTTGGGCTGCGGGCTCTGCCCGCGTTAGACGTCGATGCGTATGATGCGCCGGATGCATAACCAGCCGACCGTTATCAGCACGAGG
>JAQVQN010000211.1 GCA_028701555.1 Kiritimatiellia bacterium
CGCTGTCGAAATGCGATTTGACCAGCTCCAGCGTTTGCGCCTGCAGGTCCAGATTATCACGCGCCACTTTTAGGCGTCGCCGGGTTGTTTGCAGCTCCACATATACGCGAGCGGTCTCCGCCGCCAAGCTTACCCAGGCATGCTCAAGAGTCGCGCACTCAGCCTCGAATGACGCCTGCGCCGCCTCGATCGCCCGCCGCCGGCGTCCGAAGAAATCTATTTCCCATGACGCGTCAAAACCGGCGCGGTAGTGATCGCCCTGCCCCGGTGTGCCCGCGTTGTCACTGTTGCGGTAACGGGTATAGGCACCCCCCACGTCAACCTCAGGCAACAATCCGGCCCGGCTCACGCCCAGCCGGGCGCGCGCCTCGCGCACACGCGCCAGCGCCGCGCGCATGGTGCGGTTCTCCGACAGGGCGCTTTCCACCAAGGCTGTCAGCCGCGGGTCATTGAACACGCCCCACCAGGCCGCCGCCTCCGCCGGTGACAGCACGACTCCGTCGGCCACTGTCCGCGGCAAATCGGCTTCCGGCGCCGCCGTTTCCGGCGCGCGGTAATCCGGGCCTACGGCCTTGCAGCCTGCCAGCACAAACAGCGCCAGAACCAGCACCGCCCCGGCAGCGGCGCCGCCGCCAAGTATCCGTTTGCGCAAAGCCGCCCCCTTCTCGCGGATCGTCTGGAACAGGGCGTAAAGTCCCGGCACCAGAATAATGCCGAAGAAGGTCGCCGCCAACATGCCAGACATGGTGGTCAAGCCGATCGAGCGGCGGCTGGCCGCACCTGCCCCGCTGGCGAAAACCATCGGCAGCACACCGAGAATAAAGGTGAACGCCGTCATCAGCACCGCCCGGTAGCGCTGCCCGGCGCCGTGGGCCGCGGCTTCCACAATGGTCTCGCCCTCCTCTCGCTTGGTTTTGGAGAACTCTACGATCAGGATCGCGTTCTTGCTGGCCAGAGCTATCAGCAGCACCAGCCCCAACTGCGCGTATATGCTTAGCGACATGCGCGCCAGCCCCAGCCCGAACAAAGCTCCCGCCATGGCCACAAAGATCGAGAACATCACCGGCAGCGGAATCGTCCAGCTCTCGTACTGCGCCACCAGAAACAGATAACCGAAAACCAGCGCCGCGATCATCAGCAGCACGGTCTGGCCTGAGGCTCGCTGTTCCTGAAAACTCAAGCCCGACCACTCCAGCGAGAAATCCTTCGGCAGCGCGCTTTTGGCCAGCTCAGCGATACTCCCCATGGTCTGTCCGCTGCTCGCGCCGGGCAGCAGTTGCGCCACTATGCCCGCGCTGGGAAACAGGTTGTAGCGCGTATAAAGCCGCGGACCCAACTGTTTGGCGATTGACACCAAGCTGCCGACGGGGACCAAGGCGCCGCGCCCGCTTTTGACATACAGCCGCAAGGCGTCATCCGGCGTGCCGCGCGCATCCCAATCCGCCTGCACGATGACCTGGTTCACCTGTGTGCCCAGATTGATGTCGTTGACATAACGCGACCCCAAGTAATTCTGCAGCGTCGCGAAGACCGATGATACCGGCACATCCAGCATTTCGCTCTTGAGCCGGTCGACGTCGACTCGCACGGACGGCGTCTGAGCCGTGAACCCGCTGAACGCGAACATGACGCCGGGAATTTTGTTGACCTCTCCCAAAAATTGCTGCATGACCGTTTCAAGCCTAGCGGGATCGTTCTCGATCAGCGACAACAACCTTATATCCAGTCCGGAGTTGGCGCCGAGCCCCGGAATCGAAGGCGGCATGAAGAAATTAAGCTCGGCCTCGGTGATCGCCGCGCACCGCCGCCTCATTTCATTCATGATCTCGCTAGCTTGCATTCCATTTTGCTTGCGTTCATCCCAATGCTTTAGGCCGGTTATCACGAAACCGACATTCTCGGCGCGGCCGCCCATCATGCTGAACCCGACAATGCTGTTGACGAAGTGAACTCCCTCTATCTCCTTCGCGGCGCGGGTAATGTCTTTCACAACCTCTTCGGTGCGCGCCTTGACAGCCCCCTCCGGCAAGCGCACATCGGTGAATACAACCCCCTGATCCTCTTCCGGCAGGAATGATGTGGGGATACGCTGCAGCCACTGGAACGAAAGCATAATGGTGCCCAAAAGCAGCAAAAACGTCAGACCGATGCGACGGGCCAGAAATACCGACAAACCGACGTAACCGCGCCGGCTGCCGCGCAAGATCGAGTTAAACCAGCCCAGCGGACCCCTGCGGTGCGGCTTGGGCACGCCCAAAACCGTGGCGCAGATGGCCGGGCTCAGCGTCAGGGCGTTCACTGTGGAAAAACAGATCGCGATCGTCATCGTGACGGCGAACTGCTGGTAGACCTTGCCGGTGATGCCCGGGATGAAACCCACCGGCACAAAAATCGCCAGCAGCACCAGTGTGGTTGCGATAACCGCCCCGGTGACCTCGCGCATGGTCTCGTGCGTGGCTTCTTTGCGGCCCATGCCGCGCGTTTCCATCAGATATTGCACACGCTCAACAACCACGATCGCGTCGTCCACGATCGACCCGATAGCCAACACCAGCCCGAACAGGGTCAAGGTGTTGATGCTGTATCCCAGCGCCTTCAAAACAGCAAATGTCGCGAAAATCGAGACCGGAATGGTCAAAGTCGGCACCAGCGTGGCGCGCCAATCCTGCAAAAAGAGATAACACACGAACACCACCAGCACAAAGGTCAACATCAGCGTGAAAACGATCTCTTTAATGCTGGAACGCACGAATTTCGTGGCGTCATAAGCTGTCACCAGCTCCATGTCGTCCGGCATGCGGCTCTGCAGCTTGGCCATCTCCGCCTGCACCGCGTCCATGGCCTCGATCGCGTTGCTGCCGGGTTTCTGGGCCACGACCATCGCCACCGAGTCCTCGTTGTTGAAGAATCCGCTGAACCCGTAATTGCTCTCGCCCAGCTCCACCCGGGCCACGTCCTTGAGCAGCACGACTCCGCCCTGCGCCGCGGTGCGCACCACTATCTTCTCGAAATCCGGGGGGTTGTTGAGCCTCCCTTCCGTCTGCAGCGTGTAATACTGCGAAACGCCGCCGCCGTTTGGGGCGGATCCGACCGTGCCGAGGGCAGCCTGCAGATTCTGGCTGCCGATCGCCTGAATCACATCTTCAGCGCCCATCCCCAAAGCCGCCAGACGCTCCGCGTCCATCCAAACACGCATGCTGTACTTGGGGCCGTAGACCGTAACCTCGCCCACGCCGGCGATGCGGGCCAAAGTGTTTTTGACGTGGCTGTGGGCATAATCGGCCAGCTCCACCCGCCCGAAACTGCCTTTGGGCGATCGCAGCGTCAGAAACCCCAAAATATCCGAAGAGCGCGTGAACACCGATATGCCCTGCTCGGTGACCTCCTTGGGAAGTTTCGGCATGGCCTGCTGAACCCGGTTCTGAACTTTGACCATGTCGAGATCCAGATTGGTCCCGATCTCGAAGGTCACGGTCAGCACATAGTTGCCGGAATCGTCGCAGTCCGAGGACATGTAAAGCATGTCGTCAACGCCGTTGACTTCCTCCTCGATCGGTATTGCGACCGAATTGGCCAGATCGCGCGCGTTGGCGCCGGGATAGCGCGCGCGCAGCATCACCTGCGGGGGCGTCACCGGCGGATACTGCGTTATCGGCAGCGTCTTAACGGCCAGCGCGCCCATCAGGGTCAACACTATAGAGATGACCAATGCGAAACGCGGCCGCCTGATGAAAACATCGGAGATCATTTGTTCGCGGCCTCCCCCGTCTGCGCCGGGACTTCACCGGCCAGATGAACCGGCTGCCCCGGCACGACTTTCTGCACCCCCCGAACAACCACCTTCTCGCCGACATCCACTCCTGTCACAGCGACGATCCCGTCACCGATCGCGCCTGTCGCGACCCGGCGCTTCTCTGCCTTGCCGCCGCCGTCCACCACATAGACGAAACTGCCGTCTTTGTCGCTTAGCAACGCCTCCTGCGGCAGCACCGCGCTCTTGGCGGGATCGGCCATGTCAACCAACACCGTCACATAGCCGTTCGGCACCAGCAGGCCCCGTCCGTTACTGAAACGCGCCCGCACCAGCATCGTCGCCGTTTCGGCTGACATGACATTGTCCTCGTAGTCACGCTCGCCCGTCATGTCAGGCACGGTGCCGGTCGGCAGCCGCAGGCGTATGCGCAAAGCCTTGCTGATATCGCCGTCCGCTATGTTTTCCCGCATTTTGATGAAATCCTTGTCGGTCACCGCGAAAGCTACCCGTATCGGGTCTGTCTGAACTATGCGCACCAGCGTGCCCAACGCCGGCGAGACGTAGTCGCCGACATTAGCGACCGTGCGCCCGACCCGGCCGGACACGGGAGCGATTATGCGCGTGTCTTTGAGGTCTATTTCAGCCAGGGCAAGATTGGCCTTGGCCTGCATCACCGCCGCGCGCCCCTGCGCCGCGTCGGCGCGCGCCTTGTCAAAATCTTTCTGCGTTATGGCCCGCGCGTCAGAGGCCTCGAGCCGCTTGAGATAACTCTCGGCCCGCTCCAGTTCCGCCTCGGCCATGACGATCTCCGCCTTGCGCAGATCCACCCGCGCCTGATAACGCTCCGCGTCGATCGTGAATAACGGATCACCACGCTTGACAACCGAACCCTCGCTGAAATGCACCTCTAAAACATAGCCATCTATCTGCGCCCGCAATTCCACGTCCTGCACCGGTTCGACCATGCCGATATACTCATATGGCGTATTGACGGCGCCAGCCTCGACCTCTTTCACAACCACCGTCGGCGGCCCCCCGGGTTTCATCATAGCCAAGACCTCTGGCGGCATGCCCCCCGCATCCCGCTTCGGCATCAAGCCGCGCGCCATCCACCCGACCCATAAAAGGCACGCGCCCGTCACCAGCCAACCCAATGTCTTGACCACAGGATGCTCCTTACACACATCAACCTTCTCAACCTGTTCCTCCATACACAATTCTCCTTTCGAATAAAAACCTTGTTGCCTACGCCCC
>JAQVQN010000212.1 GCA_028701555.1 Kiritimatiellia bacterium
CAGTTCTGGACCAAGAAGGGCTTCGCCGCTCTCCTGCGCGTCATCGTCAGATACTGGAACGGCGAACTCGACTCCCTGTGGTTGGCATCTGCCGCCTGACCCAAGTCAGTGAAACGGGGATGCGCCCGTTCGACATCAGAAGGATCGCATCACTGGCAGTGTCGAACAAAGCATGGTATTTTATCTCGCTTTCCCGCAGTGCGGCCTGGTTATGCATGTGGACAGCCAACTCCGTGCGCAATAGAAAGGTCAGAAGGCAGGCTGTTACGAACACAAACGCCCAGCCCTTGTATATGGACCACAGGGCTATGGATTGGGCGTCAAGGTCAAGGTGAGCCAAAAGTTTGTCAGATGCAAATATCCATAATCCTGCCACGATCGCGTATGGCAGAATTATCCTTAGGGTCATTCTGGCGAAAGCCTTATTCATAATTGCTGGACACTAATTTTTTTTAGTTTTGTGAATGCGTGCATTCTCCGGCACTCTGGCTTTTGACGATTGCCACTACCCGCTTAAACCCATTTCCAAAGATACTCAGATTACCAGCACGGACAGTTAATACAATTGACCACATTAATATATTCTGTCCTCTATCAAAAAAAGTCAACAAACTTTTCTATGCCAGAAGAAAAAAACAAGGACTTCAGTATTTTTTGAATATCGCAAACCGCTTTCCTTTATGACGTATTATGAGTTAAAATGATGCACTTATTTATGGCGCGTTACATATTCAAACGTTTGTTGGAAATGTTGCCTGCTACCTTAGGGGTGTTGGTGCTGACTTTCCTGCTGTTTCATGTCGTAGGAGGTTCTCCGGCGGAGGTGGTTCTCGGCAAGAACGCTTCGGCCGAGGCGCTGGCGCTTTTTGATGCGCGGCACGGCTACGACAAGCCGCTTTTTTTTGGGCGATGGCAGGTCATCCGTGCTGTGGGAAGCGTCCAAGACGAAAAACGGTCTGAGTTGCCGGCGGCAGGTTTATGCCGTGTGCCGCTCCTTTACGCTTTGCCAGCAGGCGCATATCGGGTTAATGTCGGCAGGCTGTTGGTGGGCTTGCGCGACACCGTCAGCGGCAATGAGGAAGAGGTGCTGGTAGACGGCCCAGCGCCTTTGACCTTTGCGGTGCGCGATGGTTGGAAGGCCGTCACGCTGGATGTGCGTGCCGCAGACGCGGGCAAGTTGCGGTTAGAGAAGAAAAACGGCGCATGGCTCGATTCGCAATTTGTGAATTATGTGCGCGCTGTCTTAAAAGGCGATCTGGGATACTCGGCAGAGCATAACCAACCGGTTGCCCGGATCTTGCGGGAAGGGGTTGGGCCTTCACTGGCGTTGACCGTGCCGGTTCTGCTTGGCGGCACAATATTGGGAGTCATGCTCGGTATGCTTTGTGCAGCCTGGAGGGGTGGCGTTGTGGACAGGTTGATACTGGTGGGGTCTACGCTGCTTATGAGCGTTAACTATGTCGTATGGGTTCTGGCAGGGCAGTTTCTGCTGGCGTTCAAGCTGAAGCTTTTCCCGGTGTGGGGTTTTGAGTCTGCAACTTATCTGGTGCTGCCTGTGTTGATCGGCCTTTTGAGCGGGCTGGGAAGAGATGTGCGTTTTTACAGGGCGGCGATTCTGGACGAGGTTTATAAACCTTATGTGCGGACGGCTCAGGCCAAGGGTTTGTCGGGCGGGCGCGTCATGGTGCGTCACGTTTTGCGCAACAGCCTTATACCGGTGGTCACTTACGTCAGCCTCTCCATACCTTTTCTCTTCACAGGGAGTCTCCTGCTCGAGAGTTTTTTTGGCATTCCCGGTTTGGGCAACGTCAGCCTGAACGCCATCCATTCATCTGACATGGCGGTTGTCCGAGCCGTCGTGCTGCTGGGGGCGCTGCTGTATCAGGCGGTCAACCTGTTGGCCGACCTGTGCTACGGATGGCTCGACCCCCGTGTGCGTCTGGGCTAGGCTGCGGGTGCGAATCCCACAGAGTTGAATTCGCACCCGAGTTAGAAGTTAAGAGTTGAATGTGAACGTACGCTCGAAAACAAAGCGAACATTTGATTTTCGGGGCTCTTTGTTTAGACGGCTTTAATCTTGCGATTGACGGGGTCGTAGACGGTCTTGCGCCCGGTCTCGAATGACTTCATGGCCATGATCACGGCGACCGCGTGCTGGTAGCCAGCGTCGATGGATGCGTTGGGCGTGTCGCCGCTACGCATGCACTGCAGCCAGTTCAGGAAATGATCCGGATGATCTGTGGGCGCGACCTCATTTTTTCCGCGGATCGAACCGTCACGGTGCGGAGCGCCCTCGCAGTCGAAGGTCGGCTTGTTCCAATTGGTGATATCCAAGGCGCCTTTTTCGCCATAGAGTTTTCGGATGCTGTTAGAACTGTTGGCCAGATTGTTGGAAGAACTAACAACGAAACCCTCAGGATAGATCCAAGTGGCCTGGATGCAGTTCGGGTTGGTGAAGTTATGCTCGTCCTTCCAGGTCTCGTTGACCATGCCGAGACAGACGCATGACTGCGGGAAGGTCGCGCCTGTGATGAAATGCACTAGGTCGATGAAGTGGGCACCGAGGTTAGGGATGGGGCCGCGCGAGAACTCGTAGTGGCCGTACCAGCCCGAGTAGATGTCTGAGCGGAACGGGCGCATTGGCAGTCCGTGCAGGAATTCCTTCCAATCCACATCCTCCTCGCGCACGTCTTCGTTCAGGTAGCTGTACCAATATGGGCGGCTCTGGTTGCGGCACTCCTCGAAGCGTGAAAGCCTGCCGAAGATGCCGGTGCGGCAGAGATCGCGCGCGCCTACCATGGTCGGAAGGCTGCGTATTTGCGTGCCCACCTGTACTACGGTGCCGGCCTCTTTCACGGCGTCAACCGAACGAATCAGATCATCTAATTCCACAGCTATAGGTTTCTCGACATAGATGTGCTTGCCGGCTTTGGCCGCAGCTTCGAGATGCGCGGTGTGGTGCAAGTCGCATGATGCGATGCAGACGGCATCGACATCTTTGAATTCAAGAAGTTCACGATAGGACACGCACTGCCGGGCGTCGCGTCCGAACCACTCTTTTACCATCGTGTTGGCACTCTCACGCGAGACGCGCCAAGGGTCAGAAAGGGCCACGATCTCGAAATTTGTTTCTTTAACGTGATTGTAAAGCCCTTTCATGTGGGCGTTGCGACCGCGTGAGCCGCAACCGATAACACCTATGCGGATGCGGTCGTTGGCGCCGATCGCGCGCCTGCGGGTGTCGGCGTCAACGGATTTAGGTGCGGCCATGGTGGCGGCGGCGGCAACGGATGTCTTTAACATGTCACGGCGTGTCAATTGTCGGTTCATAGGATCCCCCTTATATGCCCAGCATGCTTTTTGCCTGCTGGCCAATGTGATCTAAATATAGCAGTACACGGTGTTGATTGAAAGCCGCAATTTAAAAACAAATCCGGCGAAGTATGCCCTTTTTCAGCACAGGCGGTGTGTGTGCGTGGGTGTGCGATTGAGATAGGTTGTGGGCGATAGTCCGCATTAGGTTGCCTTGAGCGCGCTAATTTGCAAGAATCAAACACATAGGTTTTGGAATGGCTGAAATAGTAGCGTATGCGGAAAGGCGGCTAAATGTTAAAGATGTCATTGTTGGACATGGTCATCATCATTGGGTTTCTGCTTTCGGTGGTGGCTGTGGGTTCGGCGGCGGCGCGGCGATCCAGCAAGAGCGCCTCGGATTTTTTCCTCTCTGGTCGTTCGATGCCGTGGTGGTTGCTGGGGGTTTCGATGGTGGCCTGTACTTTCTCCTGCGACACGCCCAATCTGGTCACCGACATTGTGCGCACACAAGGTGTGGCGGGTAACTGGGCATGGTGGGCGTTCCTTTTGACCGGCATGCTGACCGTGTTCGTGTACGCTAAACTGTGGCGGCGTTCGGCCTTGGACACTGATCTCGGCTTCTACGAGATTCGTTACAGTGGCCGGCCTGCGGCAGTGCTGCGCGGTTTCCGCGCACTTTACCTCGGCGTGTTCTTCAACATCATGATCATGGCGACGGTCTCTCTGGCAGCGATCAAGATCGGGCAGGTGATGTTTGGCCTCACACCGGTCGCAACGCTGGTTTACGCCTCGATAGGGGTGGCGGTGTATGCCACGCTCGGCGGCCTCACCGGTTCGATCTGGGCTGACTTCTATCAATATTCCGTCGCCATGACCGGTGCTTTTTTTGCAGCCATCTACGCGGTCAAATCGTCGGACATAGGGGGCTTCAATACTTTGCGCGAGCTGTTTGCCAACGCTGATGTCGCAGCTAAGATGGATCTTTTCCCTTCCGGTGCCGGAGGGTTGTCGGCTTTGATGACGGTGCTGATTCTGCCGGTGGCGGTGCAATGGTGGAATGTGTGGTATCCCGGTGCCGAGCCGGGCGGGGGCGGGTATGTTGCGCAGCGTATGCTTTCGGCCAAGGATGAAAAGAATGCGGTGGGTGCGACACTTCTGTTCAACTTCCTGCACTATGCCATGCGGCCGTGGCCTTGGATCATAGTGGCCCTGGTTTCGCTGGTGCAGTTCCCTGTCACCCCGGAACCGGAACGCACAGCGGCCGCCGGATGGCTCGCCGCGAACCCTGCGCTGGTCAGTCAATACGCCGCTGCTAAAACCGAGATGCCTGAAGCCGTGCGTCTTCAGGTGCGTCAGGCCAAGGCCGAGGCTGCCGGGGTAGGCAGCCTGGCCCGGGCTTTCCCGCAAGTAGAAGACCAATTTCTGCGCAACGACATTGCCTATCCCGGTATGATATCCAAGATGCCTAAAGGGTGGCTCGGGCTGATAGTCGCCTCGTTGATAGCCGCTTATATGTCAACAATCGCCACGCATCTCAACTGGGGCTCTTCGTATGTCGTACAGGATTTTTACCTGCGCTTCGTCAACAAGAACGCGTCGCCGCGGCATACTGTGGCAATTGGGCGTGGTGCGATGCTGGCTTTACTGGTCTTGGCTGGCTTGG
>JAQVQN010000213.1 GCA_028701555.1 Kiritimatiellia bacterium
AACTCACGCTTTTCGCCTGTATCAGCAAAGGCAGCCGCATGGACTGGACAGTCGAGAAAGCCGTGGAACTCGGCGCTGACCGAATTGTGCCGGTCATCTCGGAACGCACGGTAGTGCGGCTGGACGCAACGGAAGGCACCGCCAAAGCCGTACGCTGGATGCGCGTGGCCGAAGAGGCCGCCCGCCAGTGCCAAGCCGCATGGCTGCCGGATGTCCTCGCACCCGTGACGCTGTTTGACAGCCTGCCGCTGGCGCGCGCCGCCGCGCCGCTCTTCGTCGCGGCGCTGACCCCGGAAGCTATCCCGCTGCGCCAGGCCCTGGAGCGCTGCGCCGAGCCGCCCCCGCATGTCGGCTGGTTCGTGGGGCCGGAGGGCGACTTCACACCCGCCGAGTTGCAAGCCCTTGTGGACGCAGGCGCGGTGCCCGTGAGTTTAGGCCGGCACGTCCTTCGCACTGAAACCGCCTGCCTCTACGGTCTTAGTGCGCTTTCCTGTGCCTGGCTTTAAAAAGCCCGCGCCCATAAATCAACCCAGAAGCGGGTATGACGGAAAGAACCCTTTTAGATTGACCCCTGCTGTTGTCTTTTTTGCACTTGATTTAGCGATAATGCAATTGCGCGGCTTTTGCGCTAATGTGTATCATTAAAAGCGATACAGGTATAAGCAAACCGGTGTTTGCGCCTGCGAAGCCCATTACGAGATTACAATGATAAATGCAAGCAGTGGATTAGCCATAGCGGATTATGCCGTCGTCGCCAGCTTTTTTGCCGTAATGATTTCAGTAGGGCTATTCTTCGGCGGCAAACAGAAGAACATGGCTCAGTTTTTCGGCGGCGGCAAGCAGGTGCCCTGGTGGCTGAGCGGCATCTCTTTCTACATGTGCAGCTTCAGCGCCCTGGCTTTCGTGATGTACTCCGCACTGGCCTATAAGTTCGGCTGGCTGCCGATCACCATAAGCTGGCTGAGCGTGCCCGCCGTGCTGATAGGCTGCCGACTGTTCGCGGCGCGCTGGCGGCGTGCGGCCGAAACCAGCCCTTTGGAGTTTATCGAGCGGCGTTACGGCAATGGCATGCGCCAGGGCCTGATGTGGATGGGTCTGCCGATGCGCATACTGGACGACGCTTTCAAACTGCTGGCCATCGGCACAGTTGTCGGCGCGGGCATGGGCTTCCCCCTGCACGGCGCGATCATAGCCTCAGGCTTGATTATCCTCAGCTATACTTTCCTAGGCGGACTGTGGGCGACTCTGGTCGCCGACTTCATTCAGTTCTTCGTGCTGCTCGCCGTGATACTGGTCATGCCGTTCCTCTGTATAGCCAAGGCTGGCGGATGGACAGGGTTTATAGAAAATGTCCCGCCGGGCTTCTTCCGCTTCACGGCGGACAAATACAACTGGACCTACATGCTGGTCTTTTTCATGATGCTGTTCTTCAATCTTTCCACCTCATGGTCCATGGTGCAGAGGTATTATTCCACTCGCAGCGAAAAAGACGCCCGCAAGGTCGGCTATTTCGTCTGCGTACTGCTCTTCATCGGGCCCCCGCTCTTCTTCATTCCGGCCATGGCGGCCAGGACGTTCATGCCTGAAATACCCGCTGAACGCATGAACGAGGTGTACGCGCTGGTCTGCAAGAACGTTCTGCCGATTGGTTTCGTGGGCATGGTTATCGCAGCCATGTTCTCCGCTACCATGTCAACGCTGGCCGGCGACTACAACGCCGTGGCATCCGTGTTGACCAACGATTTCTACAAGCGCATGATCGCCCCCGACGCCTCGCCCAAGCAGCACATGCTGGTCGCCCGTATCGCGACAGTGCTGGTCGGCCTGGCTGTCATAGGCCTCACTTTTGTAATGCAGAGCGCGCAAGGCGCCAACGATCTCTTCGATACCGCCAACAAGGTCTTCGGAATCTTCCTGCCGCCTATCGCCATCCCGATCATGCTGGGTTTGGTGACGCGCCACATCACGCGCCGCGGGGGCGTGGCCGGTCTCGGAGGGGGTATCGCCGTGGGTATCGCCACCTTCGTTGCCGGAGCTTATCGGCCTGATTTGAGGGAAACCAGCGTGATCTTCACCATCACCTGCCTTGCGACTCTGCTCGGCCTGCTGCTTGGCTCGCTGTTTTTCCGCGACGATACTGAGCATGATGAGGCTCTGACACATTTCTTCGAAAAGATCAACACTCCCAGCCCGGTGCTGGAAGGCCCTCCGGCCCGTATCACGTTCTGGCCGCTGGTGTCTGGCGGACTCGCCACGATCGGCACGGTCCTGATCGTCGCATCGCTGGCCACTCGTCCCTTCGAGGAAATCCGGCTTTCAGTCGGAGGCGGCATCGGCATGCTGATTACTGCTGGAATATTTTTCTGGTTGTCTAAACGAGGTAAATAATGAAAGTTCATGTGGAAAACAGCGCCAAGGAGATGGCGCAGGCGGCGGCGGACTATGCGGCTGAAGGTATCAGAGAGGCAATCCGTCAACAGGGACAAGCACGGCTCATCGTGGCCACCGGAGCCAGTCAGTTCGACTTCCTGCAGTCGTTGGTGGCAATGCCCGGCATCGACTGGAGCAAGGTGACCGGGTTCCACCTGGACGAATACGTGGGACTGCCCGTGACGCACAAGGCCAGCTTCAGGAAATACCTGCGCGAAAGGTTTGCTGCATCCCTGCCAACCCCATTGGCGGCTTTTATCGAGGTCAACGGCGAGGCCGCAGACCTCGAAGCCGAGTGCTCCCGGCTGAAGGCGTTGCTGGACAACGCCCCCGTTGATGTCGCCTGCGTCGGCATCGGCGAGAATGGGCATTTGGCTTTCAACGACCCGCCTGCTCTGTTCGAGACCGAAGCGGCTTATCTTGTGGTGGAGCTGGACGAGGCCTGCCGCCGCCAGCAGGTCGGAGAAGGCTGGTTCGCTTCGCTAGCGGACGTTCCTGAAAAGGCGCTCTCAATGTCGGTGCCGCAGATCATGCGCAGCCGCCGCATTGTCTGCACCGTGCCCGACGAGCGCAAGGCGGTGGCGGTCAAGAACACAGTCGAGGGCGCAGTCTCCAACATGTTCCCCGCCTCGATCCTGCAGCAGCACCCAGAATGCCGGATCTTCCTAGACCAAGCGGCGGCGGGTCTTTTAGAAGCCCGTTAGCGCCTTGCGGTCTCGCGACAACCTCACTTGACAAACACCGAAAGGCGGCGCACGGAGTGTTGCGCACCGTTCGCCGCAAAGGTGTGGTCCGGATGACCGCCGCCCTTGTTGCTGCCGATGCCTATGTCACAATCAGCTCCGCCGTTGAAATTATTGTAGGCCAACAGCGTGACCTTGTCCTTCCAGGAGTGTATCTGCAGGCAGCCGTAAGTTCCGTCACTTGCGGGCATGTCGTCAAAATCATACTTTGCATTGTCAGCGCCGGGCAAGTCCAACTGGTTCTGGTGCCCGTAGTTTAATCCCCAAAACTCGATATTGCCGCCGTCGGATCTGTCGAGAAGCGGGATGCCGTCGACATTCGAACGCACAGTCAGGTTTGCCACTTTCGCCTGATGTTTGATGCCGCTTCCGGCATATGGGATGCCCAGCAACTTGACGTCCTTGGTGAATGCGTCCATGGCGGCAAAGACATAGCTGACATTGTCGCCCTGTTGTAGCTGCAGTATGTATGCCACCCGCGAAAAATCACCGGCGCTGGCACTTTCGTCAGCGTTGTAAACAGGCGCCTTGGCAGCAAAATTGCCCTTCAACGGCAGATCGATCTCATACACCTTGCGAAAACCCTTGAGTTCAGGCAGCGACATCACGCCGTCAAGTGGCACCGCACGCCCACAGCGGAACGCACCAGCGGGAAGGCCGTTGCCGTTTATAAGATTCGGCTCTGCAAGCTGGTCCCAGGCGAATCGCATAGCCAGCGGCTCGGCAATGTCTGGCGCGGACAAAACGATAGTGGAACCCTCGATCTTAACCCGGGCTGGCCGGAAAATGCCGTCCGGACCACACAGCTCAAA
Organism: Kiritimatiellia bacterium; assembly: GCA_028701555.1. Lineage (GTDB taxonomy): Bacteria > Verrucomicrobiota > Kiritimatiellia > RFP12 > UBA1067 > JAQVQN01. The sequence goes on from JAQVQN010000213.1 coordinate 3,986, forward strand.
CCAGTCCGGCGCCTTGCCGTCACGGGTCTTGAGTCCTTCCGCATGGTCTAACTCCACACGCATCACAGAACCTTCAACCTTGTATGCTTTGAACACCGGACCCTCCCAGCGTATATCCTGCATGCCGTATGTGCGGTTCAGCGCCTGATTGGCCATGCGCAGACCAACATCCTGCTTGTTGCGAGGATGGATGTCCTTGATGTTTCCGATGTCGTTGATGACCGTGTAGCCCGTGTTGGGTATGGCGGCGGGCACCGCCGCCTGAGCCTCCCAGATCCCGGGCAGGCTCTTCGCCCGGTGGGCACCGTAGTTGTAGGGCGCCAACTGCACCAGATAGTACGGGAAGTCACCCTGTCCCCAAACTTTGCGCCAGCCGTTGACCAAAGCCTTGGTCTTTTCGAGGTACAGCATGCCCTCGCCGTTGTTGCTGCAGCCCTGGTACCAGATCGCCCCGCGGATCGCGAAAGGCACCAGCCCCGACACCATCCCGTTGTACAGCACCGTAGGTTCCTGGATGTTATGCGACGGAAAAACAAGCTGCGCAGGAAACGCCGGAGACATGGTTTGCGGTTCTTTCGCAGCCACCTTTGCCTGAGCTTCTGCGATCCATTTCTGCAAAGACGCGATGTAATCGCCCAGAACCTTGGTATGCAGCGCCGCAGTTGGGTCGGCGCTGTCGACCCGCTCTTTAATGCCGTTAAGCTCAGGCAAACCCTCAAACCCGCAAGCCGGCGTCCATGGCTCGATGCGTGTGCCGCCCCAGGAGCTGTTTATCAGGCCGACAGGCACCCCCAATGCCTGATGCAGGCGGCGTCCGAAGTAATACGCAACCGCCGACTGCCAGGGAATCGTCTCCGGCGAGGTGACCACCCATTTGGCAGAAATGTCTTTTTGCGGCACCGGCATGAGTATGTTCGGAGCTTTGAAATGACGGATCATCGGGAAATTCGCGCCAGCGATCTCTTGTTCCGCGTTGTCCGTG
>JAQVQN010000214.1 GCA_028701555.1 Kiritimatiellia bacterium
TTGCCGGGGGCACAGAAAACAGTGGGTTGGCAGGAGTCTTGCGACAGTCTCCAGGCTATGGCATGTTCCCTGCCGCCGCCGCCTACAACAAGAATTTTCATGAGGCGAGATTATAGGTCACGGGAGGGCTGGTTATCAAGGCGCCATTTATGCGGGTTTAAAAAAGTTAGCGTTGCAAAGCAGGTGGTTCTTTTATATCCTAAAGCCTGTTTCTCAAGACCCTTAATAAAGTAGGGTTAATAATCTAAAGAAAGCTAAGAGGGATTGTTATGATGCAGGTAAGTCGTCGCGGGTTTATCAGGGGGACTTCTTTGGCTGCCGCTTCAATTGCGATGGCGGGAAGCCGTGCGCACGGGGCGGGCATATTCAGTAAAGGGCCGAGCGTGGCACCGCGGTTCCGCAAGCCCGGCGAGAAACTCAATATCGGCGTGATCGGCGTGGGCGGCAAAGGCTGGAGCGACTGGATGCCGATGTTCAAGAACGGCGAGAATATCGTGGCGTTGTGCGATGTTGACCGCGCACCGGTAGACAAGGCGCTGGCCGAGCTTGAAAAGAACGGGGTCAAGCCTTCGCAGGTCAAGTGTTACAGCGATTTTCGCAAGATGTTGGACGAGTGCAAGAACCTCGATGCGGTCACGGTTTCAACGCCGGACCACATGCATGCTCCGGCGGCCATACGCGCCATGAAGCAGGGTTGCCACGTTTATGTCCAGAAGCCGCTAGTGCGGACGATTTGGGAGGCAGATTATTTCGGGCGCGTTGCTAAAGAGCAGCGCGTGGTAACGCAGATGGGCAACCAGGGCAGTGCGCAAAACGGGCTGCGGCGCAGCGCCGAGCTGCTGCAGCGCGGAATTCTGGGCAATGTGACCGAGGTACATGTATGGACCAACCGTCCGGTTTGGCCGCAGGGAATTGGACGTCCTGACGGGGCTGATCCGGTGCCGGAGGGTCTGGACTGGGATTCATGGCTGGGCTCCGCGCCTGTGCGCCCTTACAAGAAGGACGTCTATCACACGTTCAAGTGGCGCGGTTTCTTCGATTTCGGCACCGGGGCTTTCGGCGACATGGCGTGCCACACCATGAACCTGCCGTTCCGAGGTTTGAAGCTGGGCGCTGTTTCCGGAGCCGAGTGCACGGAGATCGATGGACAGAACACTGAGACCTATCCCAACAAGAGTGTGGTCAAGATGTACTACAAGGCGCGCGGAAAACTTCCGGCTGTCACGCTGTACTGGTATGACGGCAACCTGAAGCCGAAGGCAGAGATCATGCCGAAGGTGGTCGCGACGTTTGGTGAGGTGCCCAAGACCGGGTGCTACATCATCGGCGACAAGGGCACGCTGGTCAGCACGAATGATTACGGAGCAGAGTCATACGTGGCGCTGAATGACGAGGCTCGGATGAAGTCACTGGCTAAGCACGAGGCGTTTTCCGACAGCGTGCTGCCGCCTGCTTTCCGTCCGAACAAGTATGAAAACGAGGGACAGTACCTTGAATTCGTTAACGCCTGCAAGGGTGATGATATCTGTTTCTCAGATGTCGACCATTCGGTGCCGATGTTGGAAGGCATGCTGGTCGGATGCATCGCGCAGCAGATCCCCGGCAAGCTGTTCTGGGACAGCCGCAAACAGGCATTCATCGGCAATGACGCAGCCAACGGCTTGGTCAAGCCGTACATCCGCCCCGGCTGGGAGTTTTAGGCTGCCGCTTATTTTTTGGAGCAGCAAGCCGCGGGGAAGGGCTCTTCCCTGCGGCTTCGTTTTGGTTGTACAATGAACATATGGAAAGATACTTATCCTCTGATCGTGTCCTGCGCCAAGGGACTGGCAGCGCACACGGCTGCCGAGTTGATCAAACTCGGCTACCACATCGTCGAGGAAACTGAGAATACAGTGGTTGTGCGCGGCAACATGCGTGACATGATGCGGCTTAACCTGCAACTTAGAACAGCCCACCGCGTTCTGGTGCCGCTGTTGCGCACTGAATGCCGACAACTCCGCCACCTGTTTGAGGATGTTTATTCGATCGAGTGGGAGGAATTGCTGGAGGCAGACGGTTATTTCACGGTCAACTCTGTGGTCCGCAACGAGACGATCAACGACACCCGCATGCCTTCACTTAAGGCTAAGGATGCCATCGCGGACCGGATGCGCGACCGGTGCGGGGGGCGTCCTGATTCCGGACGCGAGACTTTCGGCGCGTCGGTCTTCATATATTGGGTGGACAATGAGCTGATAGTTTATATCGATACCTCGTGCGACCCGTTGTCCAAAAGAGGCTATCGCAAAATGCCCGGGTCGGCACCGATGCAGGAAACTTTGGCGGCTGGTTGCGTGCTGGCCTCGGGATGGGATGCGGCGTCGCCCTTCGTGGCGCCGATGTGCGGCAGCGGCACACCGGCCATAGAGGCGGCGCTGATCGCTATCAACCGCGCTCCGGGAAGCTTCAAGAGCCATTTCGGCTTCATGGCGCTCAAGGGGTACCGTCTGACCATTCCCGGCGAAAAGGCGGGCACTAGCGTGCGGCAGCGATTTGGCGCGTCGCCAGAAAGCATCTGGAAGGACATGGTGGCAATCGCCCGCGCTCAGGAGCGTAAGCAAGGGCTGCCGCTTATAATCGCTTCCGATATAGACCATGAGGCGGTTGAGACCGCGCGCCTGAACGCGATTGCTGCGGGTGTCTCTGAGTATATCACTTTCAGCGAATGTGATTTTGCAGCCACCCGCATGCCGCCGCCGCCGGGAGTGATCTTCATGAATCCCGAGTACGGCGAGCGCCTCGGCGCAGGCGAGGATCTGGAGCCTCTATATCGGCGTATTGGCGATTTCCTCAAGCAGCAATGCGCAGGCTACACCGGCTGCATCTTTACTGGCAACATGGAGATGTCACGCAAGATCGGATTGCGCTCTAGCAAACGCATACCTTTTTTCAACGGACCGATCGAATGCCGGATGGTGGTCTATGATTTGTACGAGGGCGGCGCGGGCGAATAAACGGCGGAGGTTGGCATGCACGCGATTAACGTGACAGTAAAAGGCGAGAAAACGGTGGTGGTCGCGGCGGGAACGCGGGTCAGCGACCTTTTGCCGTCTGTCAACGGTGACGGATTGCCGGTGCTGGGGGCTATCGTCAACAATATGGTGCAGCCGTTGTTCATGCCTTTGACCACAGAGGCGATGCTGGAGCCGCTGACGATCAGCGACTCTCTGGGTTGGGATATCTACCGCACTTCACTCTGCTTCCTGCTCGCCAAGACCGCGCATGAACTTTTCCCCGGCATGGAGTTTCGCGTGCGCAACTCCGTCGGCGCGGGTCTCTACTGCACACTCAACTGGGACGAAGAATTGTCTCCGGCAGCAGTAGCAGACAGCATACAAATGATCAAACAGGCCATGCTGGCCAACGTCAAGCAAGATCTGCCGATCACGGCTGAGACGGTTTCATACGAGGCGGCCGTAAAATTGTTCCGGCAGGCGGGGCAGACCGACAAGCTGAACCTGCTGGCGCATCGCAACCCGCCGGTCGTCTGCCTTATCCGCTGCGGCAGTTTCTATGAGTTGAACCAAGAGACATTGGTGGCGCGCACAGGCGTTTTGGATTTGTTTGAGCTGGTGCCGCATGCGCAAGGATTCATTTTGAACGTGCCGACATCGGATAAGCCCAGAGAGTTGCCGGCGCTGCCGCCCTTCAAGCACCTTTTCAAGGTATACCATGAGCATATCGAGTGGGGCAAGATTGTTGGCATCACCACTGTCGGCCAGTTGAATCAGGCGGTCCTGGAGAAGAGCGCCGATGATTTCATCCATACGATCGAGGCGTTGCACGACAAGAAGCTGGCGAGGATCGCGGACGAAATATCGGAGCGCCAACCTTCACCGCACCTAGTTTTGGTGGCTGGCCCCTCCTCGGCAGGCAAGACCACCTTTTCGAAGCGACTGATCACCCATCTGCGCGTCAACGGCTACAAGCCGATCCTGATCTCCACCGACAACTATTTCGTCGGTGACGAGCTGAATCCGCGCGACGCGGCCGGCAACCTTGACTATGAGCACATCGAGTCCATGGACTTGACCCGTTTGAACAGCGACCTGTTGCGGCTGATGGCTGGGGAACCGGTTCGTATGCGGTTGTTTAATTTCAAGACCAAAACAGGCTTTGATGCTGCCGAAACCACGATTTTGCCGCCGAACGGGATCATCGTGATGGAAGGTATCCATAGTCTCAATCCGCAACTGACCGCCGATGTGCCGCGCGCGCAGAAATATTTGATCTACATCAACGCGCTGACGCAGCTTGGCGTCGACAGCGGCAACCGCATATCTACGACCGACACCCGCGTGATCCGGCGCATGGTGCGCGATCACCAGTTCCGTAAAAGACCGGCGATCGACACATTGAGGATGTGGCCTTCGATCGCCCGCGGCGAGAAGCGTTGGATATATCCGTACCAGCATCTGGCCGACGCCGTGTTCAATTCCGCCCTAGACTATGAGCTGGCGGTCTTGAAACCGCTAGCCACGCCCTTGCTGAATCAGATCAAGCCATGGGACCGAGAGTATATTGAGGCGCGCCGCCTCTCAGGCTTTCTGCATAACTTCTCCACACTCTCGCCGGATGTGGTTCCGGGCGATTCGATCCTGCGCGAGTATATCGGGGGGAGCCAGTTGAGTTATTAGGGAAGAGGGAACAGTTGATAGTTAATAGTTGATAGTTGATGGTTAATAGTTGATGGTTAATAGTTAATAGTTGATGGTTGATGGTTGATAGTTAAGAGTGAAGAGTGAAGAGTGAAGAGTTGGTAGGGACGAGGGAAAAAGAGGTGAATGATGAGTAAAGAATTGGAAGAGGGCAGCGAACTGACGCTGGATTTCGCCAAAATCGCAAAAATCGCAGAGACCTGTAGAGACGCCATACCTGTGGCGGTTCAGCATGCGGACACAAAAGAGGTTATTCTGG
>JAQVQN010000215.1 GCA_028701555.1 Kiritimatiellia bacterium
TCGACGTTGTCCAAAAACGCGCCGGCGGCAGACGGATTCGCCAGTTTAACAGCGATGTATTCCACAATGCCGTCCAAGTCCCGCTCGGCACACTCAGCTACAAAAATCTCATACATGGTGCTTCGCCCGCAGGCGCTTCATGGATGTTTCCGCCGCAATCGTCTTTCCTTGCGCTATCTGCTGCTCGGCTTCATCCAGTTTCGAGTAGATGTCGAGCTTTGCCAAACTTTCCTCGTAACGGTTCATGCTCATGATAACCATGTCGCTATAGCCGTTTTTAGTGATAAAAATCGGAGCATCTGCCAGTCGGCACTTTTTTGAAATCTCGGCAGTATTCTTCAAGTCTCTGATGGGTATGATTTGCGGCATCGCCAAACCTCCTTATGTGTGGCCATATTGTACCACAACAGGGACCAAACAAACAACAGTTCCATCCTCACCGCTCTTATTTCGCGTCAAGCTCGATGATCGTGATGTTCTTGAGAAGGAACTGGCCGCCGTTGGGAACCTCGGCCAGCATGGCCAGCGCCGCTATCGCACACATACGAGTATACATCCGTTAGCCCTCATCGAATATTACCGGCAACGAGCTTGACACAAAACGCAACGGCTGTCAAAGCTGCTTCATATAATGAGCCAGCACCTGCTCATCGATCACTTCGACGCCGCATTCCGCCTGCACTTTGGCAAGATCTATGCCGTGTTCCTGCGCCAGGCGCCGCACCCGCGGCGTGGCGCGGATGCGGGGAGCGCGCTCCTTGATCGGTGCCGCAGCGACTGCGCCGGATTCGCGGTATTTTGCCGTGATCTGCTCGTTCACTGCGGCGGCGTCAGGATCACTTTCGCCTTGGGCCCCTATTAAGCCGATGACGTATCCGGTCGGCACGACACTTTTTTCTGACGCCAGCACTTCCAGCAAGATGCCTGACACGGGTGCCTCAAGCTCAAATAGTGCTTTGTCTGTTGTCAGCTCGGCCACGATGTCACCGGCGGTTACGGTGTCACCGGCCTGCTTGCGCCATTTGGTGAGGGTGACATCCACTATGTTGGCGTCCAGTTGCGGTATGATAATGCGTGTCATGATTAAAACTCCACGGCCTCTAGGCCAGGCAGGTTCGGTTTACTATTCACACAACCGGGCGGCACCGGGATCATCCAAGTATCCGTCAGATTGTCACGCCGGTCGCTGATCCGGAAGCGGAACCAGTTTGGGTCTGCCTCTGGAAGCTGCATGTTCGCTGGCCGCAAGCCGGTCAGCTCAGACTCTCCACCGCCCCAGACCAGACCCTTGACCGAACTCAGGTCGTATGCCCTGATCGGTATCAGGTGGTCGGAATCCCACGGCGCGAGGATCGCCAACGAGCGGAACTGCACATTGCCCTCCCGCGCTTTACCGGTGAAGAAAAACGAGAGGTAGGTCAGGTCTGGCGTTTCTTTTTGTTCCTCGGTCTCATGGCGCAGGAAATCACGCACGTTTATGATGATGTCGTGCCAGACCCCCGTGCTGAGACCGACATCGCCAGTGACATAGGCCAGATGCTCGGCGGAACTTAGGTTTAAAGTGTGTGCATCCTTAATGCCGCGCGGACGGCGCGGCCCGGTGTTGAAAGCTATATTGAATGGCCGTATGCCCTCGGCCACATTGAAAGCGCGGAACGAGATGGCCAGCCACGGAAACTTATCCGGATCCCAAGCTGGAGACAAAGCCCTGCGGATCATGGCATTCCCTTCGGCAGACGGAACAATATCCAGCACATTACCTGAATCTGCCATGACTGTCGTGTCCGTGACGTTGCGCGATTCAGTGAAAAACGGCTTCAGCTCGGTCAACGAAGGCTCAAAAAAGAGCAAGTTGGGAGTGTTTTTGAAAGGCATGACCGTGGGCGGACGTTTGTCAGACTCAAAGTCAACGGCCAGGTCGATCCTGTAAGGCGGCAGAGCATTGCCCGCTGCGTCGGTTATGCCGGCGAGCGTTATCGGCAGGACGTCTCCGTGTTTGGCCGTTTTAAGCTGCTTTCGCAAAAGCCAGATCCAGTCCAGCTCGAAGGTCATTGTGCCTTGCCCAATCGCGCAGAAACCGTTATCGGAAGACATGTCGAGCGGAGTGCCCAAACAAGTCAAACGCAGCGTGTTGAGAACCGGCGGTGAGACTGGATCGGCAATGGTCAGTGTCACAGAGCTTCCGTTATATTTTTCAACCGCGTTGACCGCATGGCTAACTGCGGGCGGAGTGCGGTCCAGCATAAACGGCACATCAGCGGGATGCGACCACATCGCCCGGTTGTCGCGAGCCTTGACCAGCAGATGATGTATCCCTTCGCGTATGGCAGAAAGATCCGGCTCAATCACTTTGCCATTTTGGGCGGGCAGCCATTTCAGATCTTTCTGTTCCACCTCATCGCGGTTATCAAAAGCCGTCGGCCCCTGCATGATGGAGTAGACAACATCTGCCACGCCATCAGGGTCGGCATAGTCGGCCTTGAAAGCGAAAGGACGGTTTGGGCCAGTCGCGGGCCCGCAGGTGACGTCGTCGAAACATAGCTCGCTGTGCAATCCTGTCTGGTCACGGGAAGACCGCGAAGCCACACGCATGTGCCCGACAGGCACGGAGACACGCTGCGCCAAGGGCAGCTTTCCGCCTCCGTCAGCAGGTATGCCAGTCCACACCCGCCACTTACCGTCCATCACAGCGGCCTGACCTCCACTTAAACGCACGTGAGTGCCGAAAACTTCGGAGAGCGTGAAAGTGCTGCCGGAACCGTGCTCAAGGGAGACGATCGACATGGGATCACCCTTGTAACGGAATTGCAGCAGTGGCGTTGCAGTCATATCGAAATCACGCGTCAGTATGCCGTCCAGGCGACGCCCGTAAACCCCAGCGTTCGCGAACTTCAAGATACCGCCGCGGACAGGGTCGGTATAATCGATAGTGGCGAGCGCCTTTGCTTGGAAAGGCTTGGCATCGCCCGGGCGCGCTTCGAAGGTCTGTATGCCTCCCTGTGGCAGCTCGAGCCCCAGCAGAACCGGCGGATGGTTCAAATCTTCGTCCGTCCGCATCGGAACGACCTGCCGGAAGAACCGTCCGTCCGAAAGCTTGAGCGCCAGCGTCATGCGTCCCGGTTGTAGCGTCTCGAACGGCACAAGCACCCTGATGTTGTTGCCCTCAACCGTAAAAGGTGCGGGCTGGGCATCGGCATGCACCTCCTGGGGCGGCAGCATCGGCGAGGGCCACGGATGCACAGGCGTGATCAAGATCGAACCGGGAATCGCCGAGTCCGCCACGGCGCGCAGACCGAAATTGGCCAGTTCTGGCACAGCCCATTCAATCACGGGTTTGCGCGGGTCAAGCGTTTCGGGCACTTCAACCATCTGCAATTCGCCGGGTGCCAGACTCGTGACGATTTCAGCGAGGGCACTGACCTCTGCGCGCTTTTCAGGAGCGCCTGACAAAACCGGCACTCCGCGGTGGATTTCCCGGAAGCCGCGTATGGCGTACCAAGCGTGAGGCGGATTGCCCTGCAGTCCCTGCTGCACATCGCTGGGCTGCAGGTTTCCGAAGCCATCGATCTGAACTGACTGGTTGGCGCGTATGATCTCTGAAGGCACCCATATCTCGACCGGTGTCCAAACCGTCTCCTGCCCATCGGCGGTTGGCGGCACCTCATCCAGCCTTCCGATGATCTTGCGCTCGCCGCGCGTCTCGTCCGTGCCGGACAAGACGTAGGTCCAGCCCTGCAGCGTCGTCAAACCTCCTTTGCCGTCGTCCTTCACCGTTGAGAACTCAAAATTCACCAGAGCCTGCGGATGCCGAGCTATTTCAAAACGCCAGCCCAGCAGCTTGTCCGGCTGAGCGGGCGGAAGGTCGCAGCGTACCAGGAAAGTGCCAGCTCCCAACAGCGATGTGACGCGCATTTCCGGATGGCTGCCGTTTGTATTAGCGAAGCGCACGTTTGGATGGCTGACAGTGTCAAATGCTTGCCAGTAGTCTGGTGACAGGGGCTGCACGACACGCCCGTTGACCCGCAAGCCGTAGTCTACCGCTCGCTCCGGAGGCTTACCGGATATCGAACCGGCCGGCACAGCCGTGAAAGCGAAAGGACGCGGCTTGACCGATTCCGCCGCGATCTTGATGCGCGCCACCATCATTGAGTTCCTGTAAGTCCATATACCCAAAGAGCCGTCCTGCAGAGGGTCGGAATCAACCACTTCAAACACGTCTTCGTTATCATAAATGTATTGTATGCGGTTGCCGACCCGGCGCAGGTGCATGCCGTACCACGCTCCGTGAATGTCGCGCCCCGCCGCGACCAGCGGCTGGTATCCCTGTCGCGACAATCCGGCTCTGGCACGCGGCACAAGATACTTTGTGGAGATGTCCATGACCTCGCCGTTGCGCAACAAACGGGAATACAGTTGGGAATGATCTGGATCCCACCCTGTCGCGATGGCAGTGTAACCGTCGCAGGTTGAGTTGTTGCGGCTCATGACCGTCAAGTTCAGATCACCGGGACGCTCATACCATCCCATGCGCATGCCTGCGTAAAACTCAATGCAGAAATCGCCGCTAAACACGTATTTTGACCACAAGGCCGCCAGCGAGTCAGCACTCTCGCCGTTCATGTGCGACCATGTGGGCTCGCAATAAAAGCGGTTGATGACTTCCCATCGGCCGCCATTGATCGTCCAGTTGTAGAGCGACTCGGTGAACAGGGTGTCAAATACATTATCGCGCTTCACCAGCGTCCGGCTCAGGTTTCCGACCGTCATTCCGGCAATACGCATCTTGCGCCCTTGCGGCGGCTCCGATAAATGGGTTTTGGCCAACAGCGTATCATCTCCGCCCAGCCATACGACAAGACCTTCAACCCCCAGCGAGAAGAGCCGCGCCTTTGGCAAGTCTACGT
>JAQVQN010000216.1 GCA_028701555.1 Kiritimatiellia bacterium
GAACTAGCCCGGAAATTCCCGGGCATTAAGTTTTGCGTATACGACACCTCCGATCCCAGCCTGAACAACGGACGGAAAGTGGTGGTCTCCGGACAGCTCGACCTCGGCCTGCAATCGTGATCAGTCGCACACCCCATACAATTGTCTATAACCTGGCCGGCCTGTCGACGGTAGGGCGGTTTCTGTCTTGGGTTGCGGGCTGTGCCCGCATTAGGTAATATGTGCATTAAACGACTGATCCTCAACATGCCTGCGCCGCCGCAGACAGATTGACAACAGAGGTGCGATTTTATGTTGCGTAAAATATCCCTAATCTTTTTCTGGGTTCCGTTTGCCCTGCTATGTGGTTGCGGGTCCGACTCCGGACAGGCAGCGTTGCGCCAAGGCATGTCGGCCTTTAACGAAAAAAACTATTCATCCGCCATAACCCTGCTGACACGCGCCGCCCGGCGCATCAGTGACTCGGCCGACCTCTATTACCACCTCGGTTCGGCACACCTGGCCAAAGGCGAGATGGAACCCGCCGAGACCGCCTTATACGCCGCGCTGGAACTCAAGCCCGATTACGGCGAGGCCCTGGCCGGCTTAGGGCAGATCGCCTACTACCAGAAAGACATCCCAAAGGCCAAAACCCTGTTCGAGAAAGCGCTAGACGCCAAACTGTCCAGCGACGAGGCAACCGCCTGCACCCTTAACGGCCTTGCGCTTTCCGAAGCCGACCAGCAAAATAACGGACTGGCCCGCCTGCACCTTCTCCGCGCGCAAAAGGCCTGCCGCACCTACGCCCCAACCTTTTACAATCTGGCCAGCCTTTACCGCGACGCCTTCAACCTCCGCGAAGAGGCTCTCGACCACTTTGAGCTTTACCTGCGCCTAGCTGACAAGAACAGCCGTTATTACGAAAAGGCGGAAAACAACATCAAGCGCCTGCAGTTGAATATCGAGCGCACACAGTCAGAAAAGCTGGACTCCATGCGCCGCGACCCTTCTGCCGCAGCGCGCTTACTCCACGAGGGCATAAACGCGCAATCCTCTCGACAATACGCACGCGCGGCAAAAGCCTACCGCGATGCCCTGACCGCAGACCCGCTGGCGTTCAATGCAGCCTGGGGACTAGGCACTGTCAGCAGGCAGCAAGGACAGCGGGCTGAAGCGCTGGAGTCTTTCAAAAGAGCCGCCGATATTAACCCCGGGCATCATGACAGTCACCGCCAGGCAGCGGAGCTGGCCATACAGCTAACCCGTTACGACGAAGCGGAGAAGGTGCTCGACCGCATGTTCGCGCGCAGCCCTTTCACCCCTTTCAGCGCGGAAATGATGGCACGTATACGCCACGCCCAGAACCGATTTCCCGAAGCGCGTGTCTACGGGGAGTTCTACCTTTCCCTGATACCGCCTGACGACAAGCGCCGTCCGGCCTACCAGCAGTGGGTCAACACTCTGCCATCGAAATAAACCTCTAAAATTATCAGCTTTTAACATCCGCGTTTATCCGTGTCCATCCGTGGTTAATTGATTGGGCCGCGGGGCTTTGCCCGCGCCAGAGTATAGGTGAAGCGTGATCAGTTTCATGAAAAACATCAGCGCCGTTGATTGGCTGACCTTCGGCATCGCCGCCTTTATGGTATTACGGGGCTTCAGGAACGGCTGCTCCGGAGAGATAGGACGCTTGATCGGCGTCTTAGCCGCAGCCGCAGCAGGCTTCTTCGGTTTCACGCCTGTCTCGCGCGCGGTCTTTTCTGCCGGGATTCTGGGAGCCAACCAGCAGGCAGGCCGTCTGATCGTCTTTATCATCATGCTGGTGGCCTGCTTCTCGATCTGGCTGTTCGTGAGCCGCCTGCTCGCGGACGGCATCAAACTCGTGCTTCGACAACCTTTCGATACGGTGGTCGGAGGCGTGATCGGCGGTATCAAGGCTTTTGTCCTGATCGCCGTTGTCAGCATGTTCGAGATCATGCAGCCCAAAAAAACCGATTCGCAGGTGACCGCAGAAAAATCTATCACAACGCAAAAAATGTCGCCGCTGATTAAGCGGATCAAGTTTTTCGAATGACGGAACGAGCCAAATTGCCGGATATCGACGATGTTACGTTGATGCTGCAAGCGAGAGATGACAACGAGGCCGCTTTCGCTGAACTGGTGCGTCGGCATCAGAAAAAAGTTTTGAACTATTTCACGCGCACCGGCGTTCAATATGATTGCGAGGATCTGGTTCAGCAGACGTTCCTGCGCCTCTACCGCTACCGGAAACGCTATGTGGCCTCGGCCAAGTTCACAACTTTCTTGTTTCTGCTGGCGCGTCAGGTCTGGATCGACGAGCTGCGCCGGCGCAAACGACACCAACGCCTGATCGATGAACTGTCGGCCGAAGCACTGGCCGGCCAGCCTGCGCCGATGGCTGTTCACTCGGCCGTGGCGGGTTCGATGGATTTGGCGCAGGCCTTGGCTTCACTACCGGAAGGCCTGCGGCAAGTGGTGGAACTGGGCGTATACCAGGACCTGCCTTATGAAGAAGTTTCGAAAATCTTGGGAATACCGGTGGGCACGGTCAAATCGCGCATGTTCAACGCGCTGAAGAAACTTCGTGAGTTCATGGAAAAACGATAAAAAGTGAGTGTGTGGGCAGCCGAAGACCGCACATACCCACAAACTCACAAAATTGGATTACGGGCTGTGCCCGCATTAGGGGTGGATGACATGGATTTGAACACGCATTTAGACGAACTTGACCCTGCCGAAGCCGCAGCCTTCCACAAGGTGATCGGCCGGCTGCGCTCTGCTCAGGAACAAACCCCTTCGACCGCGCTGGCTCTCCGCATCATTGCGGCTGCCGCCGCCGTGCGCCACTCACAGATGCGCCACCGTGCATACTGGCCGTGGCTGGGCACCGCCGCCGCCGCTGCGGCTGTGATCGTCTTTACCCTGTTGCACCTCCCGCACACTCCCTCAGCACCAGCCGCTCCCCTTGCGGACGCGGCCTTGCAGTGGCTGGCCAGTTCACAGGAGGCGGACGGCACCTGGTCGCCCGCCCGTCACGGCGGTGCCGACACCTACCGCCCGGCACTGACCGCCCTCGCCGCCTTGGCGCTCGCCGAGGCGGCTGACGGCCAATACGCGCCGCACGTGCGGCGCGCTTGCGATGCCCTCGCCAGCATGCAGTCCGCTGATGGCGCGTTCGGCGGTGAAAACCGCGAGCTTTATTACAACCACGCCATCACAACCTTCGCGCTCGCCAGCCTCTACGCGCACACGCCTTGTCCGCGTCCGGTAATCGAACGCTCGCTGGCCTTCATGCTGACCCGGCAGTCACCCGAAGGCGGCTGGGACTATGAGGACGGCACCGGCGGCAACGCCGCTGTCACCGCCTGGCATGTGCGCGCCCTGACTTGTATGACTCGGCAAGGTTTCGCGGAGGCCGACATCCCCCTGCGCAAAGCCCTGCGCTGGCTGCGCGGCACGGTGCGCGAAGACGGCTCCATCGCCTACCACCGCGGTTCGCCCGTGCGCTCGGAAAGTCTCAACGCGCTCGCGGCCTACGCGCTCATAACCGGCGGCGCGGATTACCCGCAGCTCGTCGCGCTCGGTCAACACATGGCCGAAGCGATCACAACCGCGCCAGATCCAACTGTAGCCGCCGACTGCTACCGCGACTACGCCAAGGTTCTGGCGCTGGACGCGGCGGGTGCCGCACATGCGGCGGACAAGGTCCGCGCCCGCATGCTCGACTGCGGCCTCGCCGACAGCCGGGACCAGTGGCATAAGGTCGGCGGCTCGCTCTACACCTCCGCCCTGACCTCCCTCGCCGCGCACTGAACCGAACGCTGTCATTTGCGCAAAACCGCGATTTTTTTTTCGCAAACGCGGCTGTTGCCATGCCGTCTGAAACCTTATCATAACGGCAAACAACTTTACCGGAACCGCGTATGAAAATCGACCCTTCCACTTTGAAGATCACTGACCTGCGTTTCGCCGACATCGACGGCGCGCCTAAACGCTGCACCCTGCTAAAGGTCTACACCAACCAGGGTCTCATTGGATACGGCGAGGTGCGCGACGCTTCGAGTCGCACCTACGCCGCAATGCTCAAGAGCCGCATCCTCGGCGAAAATCCCTGCAACGTGGAAAAGATCTTCCGCCGCATCAAGCAGTTCGGCGGACACTCGCGCCAGGCCGGCGGTGTCTGCGGCATCGAGGTCGCCCTCTGGGATCTGGCGGGCAAAGCCTGGGGGGTGCCAGTGTGGCAGCTTTTGGGCGGCCGGTTCCGCGACACCGTACGCATCTACTGCGACACTGATTCCGAAGGCGGCGGACGCGATATGGGCCGCGCCCTCAAAGAGCGCATGGCGCAAGGCTTCACTTATCTCAAGATGGATCTGGGCATAGAGCTGCTCATGGACCAGCCCGGCTGCCTCAGCGCGCCAGGCGGTTTCCTCGAAACCATGCGCCATTACAAGCGCACTGTCTTCAGCACACCCCACGGATCGATCAGCCCGGGCGCCATGCGCGGCGAGGCCTATGAGCTGTTCAGCACGGCCCATCCCTTCACCGGCATCCACATCACCGAAAAGGGATTAGACTTCCTTGAGCAGTACATGGCCGACGTGCGCGCCGAGATCGGCTACGAGATCCCTCTGGCCATCGACCACATCGGCCACATCCCGCTCGAAGACTGCATCAAGCTCGCGCGGCGGTTAGAAAAGTTCAACTTGGCCTGGATGGAGGATCCGGTGCCGTGGCAGATGACCGGCCAGTATGCGCGCCTCGCCAGCGCCACCACCACCCCTATCGGCACAGGCGAGGACATCTACCTCAAGGAGAAATTTTTGCCGTTGCTCAAGTCCGGCGGCATCGCCGTCGTCCA
>JAQVQN010000217.1 GCA_028701555.1 Kiritimatiellia bacterium
TTCGTAACAACCTCGCCGCTGTTATGCCAAGTCGTATCAGGCCCAGAGGTCATGTGCCACTGCGCGCCTGCCACAACAGCCTGCTCCGGAGCTATCGTCACCGATACACTGCCGATGTCGCAAGGCACTTTCCTTCAAAGGCCTAGCAATTTTCGAGCGCCCTAGACTGGGCGCAACCTTCAATAAACATGCCGGGTGATGAAGTTGTCGCGGATGTACGCGATGGCGGCATCTAGCGTCGGCAGTATCTTGGTGCAGTAGCGCACCATCCACGGCGAACACTCCTGAAACGGAAAGGGCGCGAAGGCCACCACAAACTTGCCGAGGTCGTGAGCCGCGTAAAAGACCTCCATCGCCGTACCGATCGAGGTCTTGCTGTAGTTCACCAGCAGTATGTCGGCATCGCGCACATCCTGCAGATCGAAATCCACGATCTCGTTGGCACTATCAACCTCGCGGTCCTTAAAGTTGCGTCGCATGGGATCAAGCGTTATGAAACTTTCTTTCAACTCTTCTTTGGCACGCTCACGCCAGGTCTTGGCCAGTTCAGGATGCTCGTCCATGATCGGCCCGCTCAAATAAATTTTCTTCTTACAGTTGGTCATTGCCTTATCCTTTCAAAATCAGTTCAGTAATAAATATAATGCAAATTCCTGCCACAATAAACAATAAGCTGGCCAGTTGCGAACAAGATTCTTGGCCGGGATTAAGGATTTTAGGTTTTCACTGAATCCCGCTTTAGTTGCTCATTGGCATGCATAAGCTGCATGTCTATGGTAAACGAGCCTGCGCGCAACGCCCCATATCCCAGCGCGGATCTCTGCATGTGCCGAGCGTCAACAGCCCGTAAAAGGTATGTTCCGCGTCGCCTCTTGCGGCATCAGGCGTTGCGCCGAACAAGCAGTCGTCCATCCAACAGGCTTCGCAAAAAGCCAAGTCCTCCGCCGCCGACGGCATACCCGCTTCGTCCACACGCGCGCACAACAGCAGCGCTAGCCGCGCCACAGCCGTGCCCAGCAGATCCGGCCGTGCGCATGCCGCCGAAGCATAACCGCCCCCCGCACATCGTCTGGCTTGCAGCACCGCGATAACTGCACCGCACTGTTCACCAGCCAACCACGCCAACAACGCCGCTGCTGCCAGCCGCGGTGTCGGCCAGCGCTCGTAGCCGCCTGACCTCAACATCATTTTCTGGGCCCACCAAATCATGCGCGCCGTCCGTGGCGAGACTACCCCGGCACAGAACAACGACAGCAGTGCACCATAGACATCACTGCCCAAAAACCTACGCACACAATCCCAGCGCTCTACAATGCTGAGCGGCCTAGGCGCTTCAACCCTCATCAAAACCCGCGCGCAAACAGCGTCCACCGTCTTACCGCGTTTTATGTGTGCCGCCATGTACCGCACCAAACCGCTACGTTCATAATCCGCGCCCAGTGCCCTCAAGCCCAACCATGTGAAAAAGGAGTAGTAAGGGTCCGACTCTCCAGCCAAGCCCGCGAAACCTCCGTCGTAGTTGCGCAGACGCAACAGCGCTTCCGCGATGCCAACGCGCGCCTCCGGCATCAGTCCGCCAGCACCAGCAGCAGCTATTCCCTCAATAACATTTGCGATGTCAGTCATCACGACATTACCAAAACGGCCTCTCCCGGTTAGCCGGAAGAGGCCGTGTGGAGCAAACAAACCAAAACCCGCATTACTTGGCGAACGGGTTAAGCTTTTTGACCTTGTCCGCTGCGCTCTTGGCCGCGTCTGCGGCACTCTTAGCCGCATCCTCTGCCGCGCCGACCGCACCTGACGCTGCGTCTTGCGCACCACCAGTCACACCCTTAAGCGCCTCGGTCGCGCCTTTAGCAGCGTCGCCTGCCGCGCCACCAGCGCCCTTGAGCAGGTCGCCCGCCGCGCCCGCTGCGCCGGTCACAGCCTTGGACAGCGCACCCAAGATGCCGTTGAGCACTTCAGTCATCGCATCCGCCGCCGAAGCCCCGCCCGACGACTTGCCGATGTCGCGCACTGTCACGGACGGCACCGGCACAGTCAATGCCTTGCCCATAGTCAAACCCGATGAGAAAGACAGCTTCGCGTCATTGAGAGAAAACTCCTCGATGACAACTTTCTTTCCTTCCTTCTTCTCCTTCGGACTCTTTTGCTTCTCCTCCTCGGACGCCTTCTTGGCATTCGCCATCATGGCATCGAAGTTGGACTTACCATCCTTGCTCTCGAAAGAGATTGCCGGCGCATCGATCTGTATCTTTCGAATCACCAGCGTGTCCCCCATCAGCGAGGACATCTTCAGCCCGACCTCGATCTTGTCCACTGCGAATGCGTCTTTCTCGGAATACCCTTTGGGATTACCGACCTTGACCTGCGATATCACCAGGTTTCCCGCCATCGGATTCAGCTTGACGTCGCCGACCGACACCGGCACACCCAGCGCCTTGGGCCCACCCACTGACGCGGCTGTCTTGACGATCGGCCCGATCGTCAGCGGCAGCGTCAGCACCGCTGCCACCAGCAGCACGACTACTACGACCACCAAGCCGACCAGCACTTTCACCAGTTTTTTCATTTAAACTTTCCTTTTTACTTATACAGTATATGTGGATGCGGCGGTGCTACCCCCGCTCTCCGTCCACACATGATGGTAGAACTCGCCGCGCGGCTTGTCAACCCGCTCGTACGTGTGAGCGCCGAAATAATCACGCTGCGCCTGCAGCAGGTTGGCCGGTAGCCTCGCGCTGCGGTATGCGTCGAAGTAGTTCAGTGCGGTGCTCATGGCTGGCACGGGTATGCCCAAGTCCACGGCGGTCTTGACCACCGCACGCCAAGCCTCCTGCGCTCGGGCCACCACTTTTCTGAAATACGGGTCGAGCAGCAGGTTGGCCAGCTCAGGGTCGGAGTCGAACGCCTCTTTGATCTTACCCAGGAACCGCGCTCGGATGATGCACCCCTGCCGCCACACCAAGGCGATCTCGCCATAATTGAGCTGCCACCCGTACTCTTTGGCCGCAGCCCGCAGAAGCTGATAGCCCTGCGCGTAAGAGCAGATCTTAGATGCGTATACCGCCTTCTCAAGCTGCTTGAGCAGCAGCGCCTTATTGACCTTGGCCTTGCCGGACGGACCTTTGAGCAGCTTCGATGCCGCCACGCGCTCTTCTTTGATGGCCGAGAGGCAACGCGCAAAAACGGCTTCGGCGATCTGCGGGATGCCCACGCCGAGGTCAAGCCCTGCCTGTGAAGTCCACTTGCCCGTGCCCTTCTGCCCCGCCGTGTCTAGAATGATGTCCACCATCGGCTTACCGGTTTCTTCATCGCACTGCGAAAGGATGTCCGCCGTGATGTCAATCAGATAGCTGTCCAGATCGCCCTTGTTCCATTTGGCGAAGACCTTCTGCATCTCTTTGGCACTCATGCCCAGACCGCGCGCCATCAGGTCGTACGCCTCGCAGGTCAACTGCATGTCGCCGTACTCGATGCCATTGTGCACCATCTTCACGAAATGCCCCGCGCCATCGCTGCCGATCCAAGCGCAGCAAGGCGAGCCGTCATCAACCTTGGCGGCAACGTCGCAGAAAACGTCCTTCACGTAACGCCACGCCTTTGCGTCGCCTCCAGGCATGATCGCGGGGCCGAGCAGCGCGCCTTCCTCACCGCCGGACACGCCCGTGCCGATGAAACGGAACCCTTTTTCCGCCAGATACTTGGTGCGCCGGATGGTGTCCGGGAAGTAACTGTTGCCGCCGTCGATGATGATGTCGCCCTTCTCCAGTACAGGCAGCAGCGATTCAATGGTCTGGTCCACAGCCTTGCCGGCCTTGACCATGATCATCACGCGGCGCGGCTTTTTCAGGCTGTCCGCCAGCTCCCGCGTTGTGTGGCAACCGATCAGACGCTTGCCAGCACCGCGGCCATTGACAAAGGCATCGACCTTCTCGACCGTGCGGTTGAAGCAAGCCACGGTGTAGCCTTTGCTCTCCATGTTAAGGATCAGGTTCTCGCCCATCACTGCGAGGCCGATAAGCCCGATGTCAGCCTTTACAGCTTTTTTCGCCACCTTTGTTTTCTTCGCCATTATGTCTTTTCCTTTCAAAGGATTCGAGAAAATCAAATACGTCGAGTGAATCGAGCCTCGAATCCGTGGAATCTTTCGATCCCGCTCGATTCTCTCGCAAAGAAACATTCCTCACACCCCGCTGTACGCCGAGAAGCCGCCGTCCACCGGCACCACCACTCCGGTCACGAAACCCGCCGCCTGATCCGACACCAGCCAAAGCAACGCCCCGATCAGGTCCGCCGGCTCACCGAAATGCCCCATCGGAGTATGCGCCAATATCTTCTCGGATCGCGGCGTCATGCTGCCGTCCGGGTTGGTCAGCAGTGCGCGGTTCTG
Organism: Kiritimatiellia bacterium; assembly: GCA_028701555.1. Taxonomy (GTDB): domain Bacteria; phylum Verrucomicrobiota; class Kiritimatiellia; order RFP12; family UBA1067; genus JAQVQN01. Next base: position 4,394 of record JAQVQN010000217.1, read on the forward strand.
GTCCGTCAGGAAAAAGCCCGGCGCGATCGCGTTCACGCGGATGCCGGCCTTGGCCATATGCACCGCCATCCACTGCGTGAAGTTGCTGACCGCCGCCTTGGCCGCGCTGTAGGCCGGTATCTTGGTCAACGGGCGGAAGGCATTCATCGAAGAGACGTTGATGATCACGCCCGAGCGGCCAAGCGCCATCTTGCGGGTGAAAGCCTGCGTCGGCAGCAGCGTGCCCAGGAAATTCAGGTTGAACACGAACTCGACCCCCTTGGGATCGAGATCATAAAAAGTCACGAAGTCGCGGTTTTCATTTAGTAAGTCATCGGGGTTCAGGTACTCCATCGCCGTGGTGCCTTTGGGATGGTTCCCGCCCGCGCCGTTGATCAGGATCGCGACCGGCCCCAGCTTCTTCTCGATCTCGGCGTTGGCAGCCTCAAGGCTCTCGC
>JAQVQN010000218.1 GCA_028701555.1 Kiritimatiellia bacterium
TGTCGCCGAGAACAAGTTCGCGCCAGCAATGCGGATGTCAACCGAGGCGCGGATCCCGGTGGCGTTGGTGCTTGAATCATGCAGCAATGCTGTGTTGGCGACGGTGGTAAAGGCGACATTGTTCCAGCCCGCCGGACCGTTGTCGCCGTGGGCATCGATATATAGTGTGCGCGTGGTTTGTGCGCCGAGCGCAAGCGCAAACAGGGAAGTACAGACCGAAAACACGATTTGAATGCGTTTCATTACAACCTCCTTGGAATTACGTCGGCAAATTAGCAGGTTCCTAGAATTGGGACAACCGCAAAGAAATTTTACGTAAACCCGCTTTATTTAATTGTAAGCCATTCGTTCTCGATGCCGGGGCGTCCCTTAACGGCGGGGCGCACTTGGCGTGTTGTGGAACCGTGCACCCATCTGCCCTTAAAAATCCACTTCATGGGATGGTCCGGCTGGCCGGTGTGGCGCTTGCGCAGGACCATAACCAGCATGTCTACGGCGGAGGCTGCGATTTGCGCGTTCATTTGGTCGATGCCGGAGAACCCGGTGACCTCATCGCCCCAGAGGTGCAAGGCGGCATAACCGATGTCGTCAGGCACGCGCCAGCCCCATTCTTCTATCGGCAGGTAGCGCAGCCCCACAACCGCTTCGATTCGGTTCTTGCGAATCCAGCGGCAGACGGATTGCTTGGTCGGCTCATACTCAATCAGCGGCATGAGTTTTGTGACATGCCCGCGCAACTGCCGCCACACGCTGTAGGCCGCTGACCAGCGGTGCCCGGCGCGCAGGTCGTCCTCGGAGCGCAAACAAAGCCCTATGCGCCGGTAACCCAGCGCCTCAAGGTTGTCCAGCGCGGTGAACATGCCGTTCATGTGATTGTGCCGCACGCAGTACATGTCCGGCTGGCGCAAGCCGCCGCCGATGTCCACAACGCTGAAGCGTTGCCACTCGATAGGCAAGGTGCCGTTGAATTTCATGAAACAAGCATGGCTGATATTGGGAATGATCAATCCCCTTATACCGCGTGACCACAAGATGTTGTTGACCTTTTCTGGCGGCATGTCGGGATCGGCCAGCCACCAGGCCTCGGTCTTGTATCCGTATTCCGCCGCATGCGCCGCGATCACCTGAAAAGTATTGTCGGGGTCGAACTTGCGCCACCCGTTGCGCGTAGGCTCGCTGGTCATCACAGCTATCACCTCACCGCGCGCCTCGTAGCGCGAGCGCGCGGTTTCGGCCATCAGCTCGCCGATCTTGGGATCTGGCTGATATCCCATCGCTAACGCGGTCTCCTTCACTTTCTCCCGGGTGCCATCGCTGATACGCCCGTCGCCGCGCAGGGCCAGCGACACCGTCATGCGCGACAGCCCCAGCCTGTCCGCAATGTCGCGCAAGGTGATTTTACCGCTACGTTTCATAGTGATTCCGTGCCGTGTTTTACGGCGTGCCTTTATTTGCCAGGCGTTTTAAGAGAACAAGCGCCGGGAGGCGCAAGGCGATAGACGCGATGAAAAGCATTTGGTAATGGCCGATCCGCAGGCTCCCGTGACTCACTGCGAACGGCTCCAGTATTTCTGCCGCATGCCCCCCGAGTGCGCCGGCCGCGAAAATCGCCGGGCCCGCTCCGGCGGCCATAACCGCGGCTCCGATCGCCCGCCCGTTCGCCGGCAAACTTTCGAGAGTAAGGCCGAGCATCGCCAGCGTGAAGCCGCTGAGCAGGCCGCCTTGCAGCAGATGATGCAGGTAGACCGGCCACTTGGCACACCAGGGACAGAAAACATATAGGAGCGGTATCGTCAACAAGCCGACGGCACACAGCATCAGAACCGTCTTGCCCCCCAGGCGGTCTTGCTGATGACCCCACCAGGCATAGGTGGCCATCGAAACAAACGCCGTTAGTAAGCCCAATACCGCTATGCGCTTGAAATCCCATCCCATGTTCTTCAGCAGGTGCGCGTGGTAGAAGGGCGCACAAAACGCCGTGCCAGACAACCAGGCCAAGTTGAAATAAAAGAGTTTGCGGAAACGCTGTTCGCGTAAAGGCCTCAGCAGATAGTTGACATGATACTCAGGCGGCTCTGACTGATGGCCGGGGTCGGCTTGTCGCATCAGCAGCACGAAGCACGCTATGCCGGATAGCCCGGCGCCGAGATATAATAAGGAAAACCCCAGTCGCTCATATCCAGCCTCGCGGGCAAAATCAAGGATAGCGCCGGCTGCCAGCAGCGTGGCCATGCCGCACAGCTCCATGGCCCGGCTGCGTCGGCCGAGATATCGCCCGCGCACACGCCCCGGCACAAGTACCGCCATCCATGCCATCCAGCCCGGCGTGCTGGCATGGTACATGGTCTGATGAAATAAATAGAGTGCCAGGAAACCATAAATGACAATGGCGGGGCTGTGCCGGAAAGCCACAGGGATGACAGCTGCCAACAGCCATGTGCCGCGCGCCATCAGCCCGAAAAGTGCCACGGAAAAGCGCCGGTGCTGCGGCCAGCGGTCAGCCACATACGCGCCCAGCAACTGGAAAGGCGCTCCGAGAAACATCATGGCCCCCGCCAGGCCAACGTGCAGGTCGCGAGCCCCCCATGCCAACAAAAAACCTGTCAGGAAGGGCAGGCTTACCAGAGCATTGTGTATCGCCGCGGCAGAAGCTTCCCATGTGGCGATCCTCAAACCTTGTCTGGTCGCGGCCTTGGTCAATCTCATGGCGGATAACGTAGCACATAATATCCTTCACATCCAAACTTTGTTGAAGCGCTTGCGCCTTGCCATTGAAAGGGGTAAGATTTGTTTTTTTGTAATGCGTGAGGTCAAGCAATGTTGGACATCAAAAGAATCCGTGACAATTTCGATGAGGTGGCCGAGGGTCTGCGCCGACGCGGCGCGGCACCGGAACTGGCCGAGAAAGCCCGTGACCTGGACGCCGAGCGGCGACGGCTGGTTACCCAGGGTGACGAACTGAAAACCTTGCGCAATTCGCGCTCCAAGGAGATCGGCGCTCTCAAGAAATCCGGTCAGGACACCAGTGCCGTGCAGGCCGAGGTGCGCGGCATCGGCGATCGCATCGCCGAGCTTGACGAGCGCCTGCGCGTGATCGAGGCCGAGCTGGAAACAGCCATGCTGATGATTCCGAACGTGCCCTGCAAGACCATTCCCACCGGGCCGGACGCCTCAGCCAACCGGGTAGCCAAGGTCGCGGGCGAGCCGCAACAGTACGGTTTCCAGCCGCTCGACCATATCACACTCGGCGAACAACTAGGCATCTTCGACCTGCCGCGCGGCGCGAAGATCACCGGCTCGGGCTTCCCGCTGCTGCTGGGCAACGGCTCCAAGCTGCAGCGCGCCCTGATCCAGTACATGCTGGATATGCACACCGAGCAGCACGGCTACACCGAAATGCTGCCGCCGTTTGTCGTAAACACCGCCTCGATGCGCGGCACCGGCCAGCTTCCCAAGATGGCCGAGGACATGTACCACTGCGAGATCGACGACTTCTGGCTGATACCCACTGCCGAGGTGCCGGTCACAAACTATTTCCGCGACGAGATCATCGACCGTCCGCTGCCGGTATACCTTACAGCCTACACGCCCTGCTTCCGGCGCGAGGCAGGTTCCGCCGGAAAGGACACGCGCGGCATCCTGCGCGTGCACCAGTTCGATAAAGTCGAGATGGTCAAATTCGTCGAACCGGAAAAATCCTACGAGGAACTGGAGACGCTGGTCTCAAACGCCGAGGACGTGCTGCAAGGGCTCGGCCTGCACTACCGTATCCTCGAGCTTTGCTCCGGCGACATCAGCTTCTCTGCCGCCAAATGTTACGACATCGAGCTGTGGGCGCCGGGCCAGCAGGCTTGGCTGGAGGTCTCGTCCTGCTCTAACTTCGAGGATTTTCAGGCGCGCCGCCTGAACTGCCGCTACCGCGATGCCTCGGGCAAGCCGCGTCTGGTGCACACGCTCAACGGTTCGGGCGTGGCCCTGCCGCGCCTGATGATCGCCTTGCTGGAACAGTGCCAGCAGGCCGACGGCTCGGTGCTGCTGCCGCCCGCCATCCGCCCATACCTGCGCGGTCTCGAACGACTGCAGCCTGTCGCAACGTCAGCCTAAGGAGAATTAATCATGCTTTCAGCACGACTCTTGGCCGTCTCCTCATGCGCATTGGCCACCGTTTCGTTTTTGCTGGCCGACGCTCCGGACCATTTGCGGTGCGAGGGGCTGAAGAACCCGATGGGGATCGACCGTCCGGCTCCGCGCCTGTCCTGGGCCATCCCGCCCGGCGGGCGTGGCCTAGCTCAGGCGGCGCGGCAGATCATCGTGTCGGACTCGCCCGAGGCTCTGGACGCCGGACGGGGGACGCTTTGGGATTCGGGCCGTGTCGCGTCGGACGTGTCGCAGTGGGTGCCCTACGCTGGCACGCCGCTCGCCAAGGGAGCGCGCTGCTGGTGGAAGGTGCGCGTCTGGATGCAAAGCGTCGGCGAGCCCTCTACCTGGAGTAAGCCCGCGACATTCAGCGTGGGGCCGCTCTCATCCGCAGACTGGCGCGGCGAATGGATCGGCGCCGACTGGATCAAAGACCACGCGGGACCGCTGCCTTGGTTGCGGAAGGTTGTCGAGCTGGACCGCGCCCCTTCCACAGCCGTGGCCTACGTGTGCGCCTTGGGCTACTACGAGCTTTACGTCAACGGGCGCAAGGTCGGCGACGACGTGCTGAGCCCGGCCGTGTCGGACTACGGCAAGCGCGGTCTGTACCTGACGCACGACATCACCCCGTATCTGGTCAAAGGCAAGAACTGCATCGGTCTCTGGCTGGGGCGGGGATGGTCCACAG
>JAQVQN010000219.1 GCA_028701555.1 Kiritimatiellia bacterium
AACCCCTTAACCCCTCAACACCTCAACCCCTTAACCCCTCAACACCTCAACCCCTCAACCCCTCAACCCCTTAACCCCTCAACACCTCAACCCCTCAACCCCTTAACCCCTCAACACCTCAACACCTCAAAAGGACTTTTATGGGAAAGATAACAGGCTTTATGGAGTACGGGCGGCGCACGCCTGAGCAGCGTCCCGTAGAGGAACGTCTTCAGGATTTCAAAGAGGTGTACCGCCCGATGGAAGAACGTGAGATCATCCGTCAGGCAGCGCGCTGCATGGATTGCGGGGTGCCGTTCTGCCACAGCTCATGCCCCTTGGGCAACCTTTGTCCTGAGTGGCATGATCTGGTCTACCGCGGGCAATGGCGCAAGGCTTGGGAGCGGCTGTCTGCCACCAACAACTTCCCAGAGTTCACCGGCCGGCTCTGTCCGGCTCTCTGCGAGGAGGCTTGCGTACTGGGCATACATGAGGGGGCGACCACCGTGCAGTTGATCGAGAAGAGCGTGGTCGAATACGCCTTTGCACACGGTTTTGTGCAGCCGGTCATGCCGGATCACCGCACTGGCTGCCGCGTGGCCGTGGTCGGCTCGGGCCCGGCAGGTTTGTCTGCGGCGCAGCAGCTAAACCGCGCTGGCCACGAGGTCACGGTTTTCGAGAAAAGCGACAAGCCCGGCGGCCTCTTGCGCTACGGCATCCCTGATTTCAAATTGGAGAAGTGGGTCATCGACCGCCGCCTTGAAATCATGGCGGCCGAAGGCATACGCTTCATCACCCAGACCGACCCGTCGGCGCAGGATCTGAAAGAATTCAACGCGGTCGTGTTGACTACCGGTTCCGGTCGTCCGCGCGACCTGACGATTCCCGGACGCGAACTCACCGGCATCCACTTCGCGCTGGATTATCTGCAGAAGCAGAACCGCCTGCTAACCTCGAACCCTGACGGCTCGCAGGAATGGGGCCAGATCAACGCCAAGGGCAAAAGTGTGATCGTCATCGGCGGCGGCGACACCGGCAGCGACTGCGTTGGCACAGCGCTGCGGCAGGGCGCGCGCGATGTGCACAGTTTTGAGCTGATGCCTATGCCGCCGGAAACGCGCACAGAGGATCAGCCTTGGCCCTTCTGGCCGATGAAGCTGCGCACCAGCTCGTCTCACAAAGAGGGCGGCGACCGTTTTTGGAGCATTCTAACCAAAGAGTTCAAGGGTTACAACGGACATGTGCGTTCATTGGTGACGGTCAACGTTGAGTGGGCTAAACCACAAACTAAAGGCGGACGGCCGCAGTTGCGAGAAAACCCCGGCACACGGCAGGAGTGGCATGCTGATCTGGTGCTGCTGGCTTTGGGCTTTACGGGCGTGGAAACCGACAACGTGATCGCGCGCTTAGGTGTGGAGGTTGACGAACGCACCAATATTCGCACAGGGACGGATTACCAGACGAACGTGCCGGGCGTGTTCGCGGCTGGAGACGCGCGGCGCGGGCAGTCGCTGATCGTGTGGGCGATTGCCGAAGGCCGAGACTGCGCGGCAAACGTCGACACCTGGTTAACCGGAGCAAGCCGCCTGCCGCGCAAGACCGGTGTCGAGCTGGCATCGGTGCGGAAGTGATGGAAATTTAGACGTCAGGAATTAGGAGTTCTAGGTCCTGAGTCCTGGGTCATGAGTCCTTTTTTCGCAGCCGCGCAGAGGCCGCGAATACGAGAGACAAATGCATAGGAGCACAACATGAATTGCAAGCATATCTTCGTGACCGGTGGCGTGGTCTCTTCCCTTGGCAAGGGACTGACTGCTGCATCGATCGGCCTGCTGTTGAAACAGCGCGGTTACCGTATCCGGATGCAGAAGCTCGATCCTTATCTGAACGTCGATCCCGGTACGATGTCGCCTTATCAGCACGGCGAGGTCTATGTCACGGAAGACGGTCGTGAGACCGATCTTGATCTAGGTCATTATGAACGCTTCACCGGCATCCCGTGCGACCGACACAGCAACTACACCACCGGGCGCATTTACAGCAATGTCATAGCGCGCGAGCGCGCGGGCGGCTATCTGGGAAAAACCGTGCAGGTAATCCCGCACGTCACGGACGAGATCAAGCTGGCGATACGCGAGATCGAGGATGATGACACCGATATCGCCATCACCGAAATCGGCGGAACGGCCGGCGACATTGAATCGCAACCTTACCTAGAGGCGATCCGCCAGTACCACCATGAACTAGGCCCCGGCAACGGTCTGTTCATTCATCTGACTCTGGTGCCGTATATCCGCGCGGCGGGAGAGATGAAAACCAAACCGTCACAGCAGTCAGTCGGCATCCTGCGCTCCATCGGCATTGTGCCTGAGCTATTGATCTGCCGCTGCGAGCGTCCGTTCGCTGAAGAGCACCGCGCCAAGCTAGCGCTCTTTTGCGGCGTGCGCCCAGAGCATGTAATTGAGGAATGCGACGTAGCCAACTCGATCTACGAGGTGCCGCTGGAGCTTATGCGCCAGCATGTCGACGAAAAAATTCTTCGGCTGCTTGAGCTGACGCCGCAGGCTGCAGATATGGCTGGATGGCGTGAGATGGTGAACCGTTTGATCCAGCCACCCAACGGCGAGGTTGAGATCGCGGTGGTAGGCAAATATATCAGTTTGCGCGACTCGTATAAAAGCATCTACGAGGCACTGACCCACGGCGGCATAGCGGCCGGAGTCAGGCTCAAGATCCGCATGCTGGAGTCTGAAGAGATCGAGGCGGACGGAGCCGCCGAGAAACTGGGCGGCGTACATGGCATTCTGGTGCCCGGTGGGTTCGGTGTGCGCGGAGTTGAAGGCAAGATTGCGGCTATCCGCTATGCGCGGGAGCAAAAGATTCCATTTTTCGGTATCTGTCTGGGTATGCAATGCGCGGTGATTGAGTTCGCGCGCAATGTGTGCGGTTTAGCCGAGGCCAACAGCACCGAGATCGCCCCCGGTACACCTCATCCTGTCATCTCGCTGCTGGATGCCCAGCGTGACGTGACCGACATGGGCGGGACCATGCGGCTCGGGGCCTACCCGTGTTGTCTGATGCCCGGAACCAAGGCAGCTGCAGCCTACGGCCCCTCCGAGATTCAAGAACGCCATCGACACCGCTACGAGTTCAATCCTGTTTTTCGTGAGACGCTGGAAAGCCACGGACTGGTTGTGGCAGGACTCTCGCCCGACGGCCATCTGGTCGAGGCGGTTGAACTCAAAGACCATCCGTGGTTCGTGGCATGCCAGTACCATCCTGAATTTAAATCCACCCCGGTTGAGCCACATCCGCTCTTCGCCGCCTTCGTGAAAGCCGCCGCGCGGTAGCGCCCCGCGTTCTGTGGGCGGTAGTTGTTCAGAAACCTACGCGAGCATCATTCGGTAAAATTAACCTTGTCGCCGGTGCGCATCAGAAGGAATACCTCTTCGATGTCCGCAGTGCGGAACCGCACCGCCCTCGCGGCCGGCGGCTGGCCGAAGGCGAACTCGTCACTGGCTCCGTGCAATGATATCGTGCCCTGACCGGGCGTTACCCCACTGGTGCTCAACACCAATTCGCGGGTGTCCGTCCTGCCGGAAGACCGTGTCGGATCTTGCCCGTATGCTGCCGTTTTTTTGACGCGATTCTTTATCTCGTAAGTTCCGGACGCTAGCTGCTCGTATTTGCCGAGGCTGACCTCGTAACTCTTGAAGAACTGGCCGTTGAGCGTCAGCACCGCCTTTTTAGCCCGTTTGAAAATCGTCAGTTCAAAAACAGGATTCTGCATCACCCAGATCATGCGTCCGACGCGTAAGCTTTCGGGACGGTCGATCCCGTTGACCTTTAAAATATAATCGACGGTATTGCCGTAGCGCCGTGCCAGGCGTCCGATAACGTCACCTGCCACCACCTTATGCCGTGCCTTTTCCGGCATTTCACGGTCGCCGAAAGCCATGGCTGTGTTCAAAACACCGATCTTGCGCTCCACAAAAGCGCGCACCTCGTCGGCATCCCGCCTTGTCATCAAATGCAGCAGGAGCTGACGCGCACCAGGCATGTCATCCGCGTTCTCGTATTCAGCCACCTGCTCCATCAGCCGCTGCACCTCCGGCGGCAGTTTGCGCGGCGGCTGCGTCAGCGCGGCTGCGGTCGCGGAACGCGCCGCGTCGCCGACACGGCCCTGTATCACGCCCCCGCCGGGTTTTGTCCCGGCTTCACGTGCGCGTTTAGAAAAAAACCAGTGCTTCAACAGCGACGGACGCTCGCGTTCTGTCTCGACTTCCGGCAGGCGGTAACGTGCGCTGGCCAGTTCGTTTTCGGGCTTGGCCGCCTGCCCGTCCCCGCCGCACCCGCGGAAGAAAAGAGCCGATATCATGACGGTAATCAGCAGAATTAAAGGAAGCCAGAGCTTGCGGAAGCCCGATCCCGGATTCTCGTCATATTCTATACCGTATGTGCCGCGTTGTAATGACATTGCGATCTCACTTGCTCATCCGCTCCAGCATCTCCACAACTGCCTTTTCCAGGCCAGTGAAAACCGCACGGCAGACGATGCTGTGACCGATGTTGAGCGTGTCTAAACCGGGCATCTGCAAAACAGGGCCGAGATTGTCGAGGCTCAAACCGTGTCCGGCATTGACTTGTAACCCCGAGGCGCGTGCCAGCCGCGCAGCGCTCAGCAAACGCTCGAGTTCCGCCTCGCGCGCATGTCCTGATTGATCGGCATAGGCACCGGTGTGCAGTTCGACGCACGGTGCGCCGATCTCGGCAGAGGCCTCGACCTGGCGCGGTTCGGGATCGATGAACATGCTGACCGTGATGCCAGCCCGGCTCAATTCCGCCACT
>JAQVQN010000220.1 GCA_028701555.1 Kiritimatiellia bacterium
CTATCGCGGTCTTGTCGTCGAACAGCGGCTCCTCCTCGCGTCCCTCCGCCGCCACGGCACCACCATGGACGCGGCGCAGTTTTCCGGCAACCTCAAGCGCGGCCAGGTCACGGCGGATCGTCGCCGCCGAGACACCCAGCTCCGATGCCAGCTCCTCGACCCGCAAAATCCCGCGCTCCCGCACAAGATTGCGCAGTTTACGCCAACGGGCTTCAGAAAGCTCTTTGGAGGCAGTTTCGTTCATAAATGCTTGCTTTTGATCGGAAATGCGCACATTTAATCAAAAACGCGCACGGATGTAAAGCGCCGAACGCGAAAAACACCTGAACCCTGCCCCCTGAACCCTTTAACCTTCTGCGATTCAACATTATTGAATCGCACGCCGTGCGTTCTTTGAGCTTGTTTGACGAACGGCCAGAACGTATCCTTTTCAATAGTTGATCAAAAAAGCAGTTCAATAACTGAAGGGGGAAACAATGTCGCTTAAAGCTTCACGCCGGGATTTTCTGAAACTATCTTCGCTGGCCGGTTACGGTGTTGTCGCCGCGCAGACAATGTCGCCTGCCGCAAGCCGCGCCCAAACAGCAGTGCCGGGCCTCACTGCCATGGGGCTGAGAACTCCTAAGATGGATCGTGTGCGCGCGGGAATTATAGGACTAGGCGCGCGCGGTAACGGGCATCTGGGCGATTTGCTTAAAATAGAGGGCGTGGATGTCACTGCGCTGTGCGACAACCATAAGCCCACGCTTGACCAGGCCGTCAAGCGCGTGGCGGACGCGGGTCGACCGCATCCGGCGACTTTCGGCGACAGTCAGGAGGCCTACAAGAAAATGCTTGAGCGCCAAGACGTTGATATCGTCTACATCGCGACACCATGGGAATTGCATACGCCCCAGGCGCTGGACGCGATGAACGCCGGCAAGCACGCCTTCATCGAGGTGCCGGCCGCTATCACACTCGACGAATGCTGGGCGCTTGTGGACACCTCCGAGAAGACGCGGCGCCACTGCATGATGCTGGAGAACGTCAATTACGGGCGCGAGGAGCTGATGGTGCTTAACATGGTCAGGCAGGGTTTGTTCGGCGAATTGCTGCACGGCGAAGCTGCGTATATCCACGAGCTGAGGGGCCAGATGAATCAGGTGGACCACGGCACGGGATCGTGGCGCACCCTGCACTACGCGCGGCGCAACGGCAACCTGTATCCGACCCACGGTCTGGGGCCGGTGGCCCAGTACATGGGCATCAATCAGGGCGACCGCTTCGACTATCTGAGCTCGGTCGCGTCACCGGCGCTAGGCCGGCAGCTTTTCGCTAAAGAGAGTTTCCCGCCCGACCATAAGTGGAACCAGATCAAAGATTGGCGTTGCGGCGACATCAGCACAACAATCATTAAGACCGTCAAAGGCCGCTCGCTGATGGTTCAATGGGACGAGACCTCGCCGCGTCCCTATACCCGGCACAATCTGATACAAGGCACACGCGGGACATTCGCAAGCTTTCCGAACCGCATTGCGCTGGACTACAAAAAAGAGGATTTGCCAGCGCAGGTCCAGAAGGCGCTGGGCGACAAGCAGCGCATGAATTACCACGACTGGGATCATAATATGGCTCCGTGGTTCGAAGCCTATGACCACCCGCTCTGGAAACGCATGGGGGCAGAGGCCGCGCGGGTCGGCGGCCACGGCGGCATGGATTTCATAATGAACTGGCGCGTGATCTATTGCCTGCGCAACGGCGAGCCGCTGGACCAGACCGTCTACGACGCTGCCGCTTGGAGCGCGATCGGCCCGCTGAGCGAAAACTCCGTGGCGCACCGCAGCCGTTCAGAGGACGTGCCGGACTTCACCCGCGGCGTTTGGGAGCGCACTCCGCCGTTCGGAATCGTGTCCTGAGCTCAAGACAGCTCAAAAGCACAACCCTGAACATAATAGACACGGCAGTTAACTTGGGCTATCATTAGGGGCAAAAGCACCTGACAAAAGGTATCTGCCGTGTCTCCGATTTCAGACCCGATTTTAATGTTCACCCTGCTGGCTCTGATAATGCTGGCCATGCCGCTGTTGGCCGAGCGTTTGAAGGTGCCGGACATGGTGTTGTTGCTTTTGGCCGGCACGTTGCTCGGTCCGCACGGCGCAGGGCTTTTGGAACGCAACACGGCGGTCACGCTTTTCGGCAGCGTCGGAATGCTTTACATCATGTTTCTGGCCGGACTGGAAATAGACCTGCACCGCTTCTCAAAGACACGCGGCCGCAGTCTCACCTTCGGCCTCCTAACCTTTGCCATACCGCAGTTCTTCGGCACATTCGCTGTTCACTATCTGCTGGGCTTCAATTGGCAGGCAGCCATACTGCTGGCCAGCATGTTCGCCTCGCACACCCTGCTGGCCTACCCGGTGGCCAGCCGACTGGGCATCGCGCGCAGCGAGCCGGTGGCCATCAGCGTGGGCGCGACCATCATCACCGACACACTGGCTCTGCTGGTGCTGGCCGTCATCGCCGACATTGCCAAAGGTTATGCTTTAAATGCGGGCTTCTTCCTCCACATCGCCATCGGCCTGGCGATTCTGGTCGCCTTGATCCTCTGGGGCATACCAGTGCTTTCGCGCTGGTTCTTCAACAATGTTACGGAGACCGGCGGGGCCCAGTTCCTCTTTGTGCTGGTGACGGTCTGCGGCTTCGCCTATCTGTCGCACTTCGCAAAGATGGAGCCGATCATCGGAGCCTTCCTGGCGGGCGCGGCCTTCAACCGCCTTATTCCCGAGCACAGTGCCCTGATGAACCGGGTGGTCTTTGCCGGGCACACCATCTTCATTCCATTCTTCCTGATCTCTGTGGGCATGATGGTCGATCCCGCGGCAGTCATATCCGACCCGCGCAGTTGGATGGTGGCAATCACGATGATCGTGCTGGTCATCATCACCAAATACACGGCGGCATGGATCGCAGGCATGTTTTTCGGCTATGAGCGCGAAGCCCGTAAAGTCATGTTCGGCCTCAGCGTAGTGCAGGCGGCCGCCACCCTAGCCGCCGTGCTGGTGGGTTTCGAACTGAAAATCTTTGACGAGACCGTCCTGAACGGCGCCATCGCCATGATCGCTGTCACTTGTCCTCTGGGCGCCTGGATGGTCGACCGCCACGGGCGGCACATGGCCGCGCAGAGTCAACCGCCTGAACGCTCAAGCCTGGGACACCAAAACATTCTGGTGCCTGTGGCCAATCCGTCGTCAGCCGTCAAAATGCTGGAGATGGCCTTCCTGCTGCGCGAAACGGCGCGCCTTGGCGCAATCCACGCATTGACCGTGGTGCGTGACGCCGGCGACACTGAAGAACGCATCGCCTGGGGCGAAAAGCTGCTGGCCGACTGCCTCTCTTACGCGGCCTCAGCAGACACCCCCGTCAGCCCGGCTGTGCGCATCGGCATCAACACCCCCGACGGTATCGTCCGCGCTGTCAAAGAGCTGCATGTCGAGATCACGATCGCAGGCTGGGGCGGCTCACGCACACCAAGCGACAGGCTCTTCGGCAGTGTCATGGAAAGGCTGATCGATGCATGCCCATCGCGACTGGTCTTCTGCCGTATACAGCGCCCGCTCAACACTACCCGACGCATCCTGCTGCTGCTGCCGCCGCTCTCGGCCCGGCGCAGCGACTTAACCCTGCTGCTCGGCGACGCCAAGCGTCTATCACGCCAGATCGGAGCGGAACTGCGCACTTACCTCGCCGAAAAGCAGAGCGCACCTCTGCGCAAAAGGATCGAAGCAGCCCGCCCTGAATCGCCGGTCGTCTTTGTAGAATCCGCAAATCTCGTAGCGGCCAGAACACGCCTGCTCGCCGACATTCGCGAAGATGACCTGACCATCCTGCTTGGTGAACGCCAAAACAGTTTTCTGTGGACCCCCACCCTCGATAAAATGGCCACACTGGTTGCCGCCAAGTTCCCAGACAACAACCTGCTGCTGATTTATCCCGCTTTCGCATCTTACCACGAAGACGAGCTGTCGATCACGCTTGATCCCGACGCTGACAAGCTACGCATTCACCCCTGCGAACTCAGCGCGGTTGACCCACTGGAAAAGGTTCTACGCCAAATGGTGCGCCAAGCCTTCAGCGACAACCGCGCCGCTGCCGCCGAGACACTGCAACTCCTGCGCGTGGCGGCAAAGTCCTATCCCGTCGAGCTTTCACCGGGAACTGTGCTGCTGCACGCGCATTGCGAACTGATCAGCAACCCGATTCTGATTGTCGGACGCGGATGCGACGGATGCCGGTTCCCAGCCTTGAAAAACCAGCCCCGGCTGCTGCTGACCCTGCTAAACCCCACCTCCAGTTCGCCGGAGAGGCATTTGAAGACTTTGGCAGACCTCGGCAAACGCTTCCGCAACCCGCAGACCGCCGCAGCCATACGCGAGGCCCATTCGGCGGCAGAAATCACCGCCTTGCTCTCTTGATACGGCTCTGCAATTTTATGCGGCATTCTCACAAGGCCTTGGGGCCGCGTCCTGTGACAGTACCCGCACGTGGATGTGCTTTGCGGTACTCGTCTTTAAGACGCTCGACCGAGACATGCGTGTATATCTGGGTAGTCGAAAGGCTGGCATGACCCAGCATCTCCTGCACACTGCGCAGATCCGCGCCCGCGTCCAACAGGTGTGTCGCGAAACTGTGACGCAGTTTATGCGGCGTAACGTCGGATGGCAGGCCAGCCGCTTCCAGCCATTTCTTCAACTGCCGCTCAATCGAGCGCGTCGTCAGCAGCCCGCCGCGCACGTTCAGGAACAAGGGCGACCCATCGCCCGCCAACTCGGG
>JAQVQN010000005.1 GCA_028701555.1 Kiritimatiellia bacterium
GAACCGGCAACGCCGCGAGAGCCAGGCTGATGAGCAATACCAGCCGCTGTGCTTTCAATGTAAAAAGTCCGGGCAGAGCCTGCGGCCGCTTGCGGCAACCGATTGTAAATGCTGTCAAAAAGGTAATTTAGCAATGCCGACTGGGATATGGCAGCCTTTCAGGTTCGGTCACAGGCGCGTCTGTAGGCGGCGGGGGTCATGCCGTAGCGACGCTTGAAAAGGCGGTGGAAGTGGCTGAGGCTTTCGAATCCCAATTCAGCGGCGATAGCCGCCACCTTGACGTCCGTCTCTTTCAGCTCGTGCGCCGCTTTCAGTACGCGCAGGCGGTTGATGAAGTCGGAGGGAGTCTCGTCATAGTAGCGCTGGAAACTTTTGCAGAGGTGGCTGGGGTGACAGGCGCAACTCTGGTGCAGGCGTTGCGGCGCATTGCCGAGGGAAGTCCAGTGTTCCGCCTCTTGGCGCAGTTTCTGGAGCCAAGCGGGCGCAGGCAGCCTTGCTGAAGCGGATCGCGCGGACGGCAACAGGCGGCTGGCAAACAACTGGGCGGCCAGTACGCGCGCCATCAGTGTGCTGGAGGCAGGCGACACGGCTTGCTCGTTGCTGATGTTTTCCATCTGCAGCATCAGACCGCGTGTGTCCTCCGGAGAGAGCATGACGTGTGGGGCTTCTGGGGCTGTATTAAAGTGCTGCATGATATCCGGTGCGCAAAGAAAAGACATGATTTCCTTAATGACGGAAGAGGACAGGGCCAGACTGGCGAAGACCGTCCTTTCCGAATTGACCGGCAGCAGGCGGTGCAGGTCATACGGCCGCACAAATACCAGAGAGCCTGGCGGCAGGGTATGGTGACTGCCGTTCACTTCATGCAGGAGGTACCCCTTGGCTAACAGGATGATCTCGTAAAATTCGTGGATATGCATGGAATGCAGCTCCTCGGCCTCCAGCAAAAAACCCAGCTTTTGGAGGTGCGGAAAACTGTTCATGGCATAAACTGCACCGTCTTGCAGCAGATAGAGGAAGACGGCTGTCCTGCTGCTTTTAAGAAAGGACTCCTGCTGCACCGAAAAGACTGGGTTGGCGTTATTATTCTTGTGCATGTGGCAAATATAGAGCATGTTTATGGAAAAACAAGCACAATTACTTTTTGTGGCTTGCTTTTGGCGGATGGCTTATAATTATTTGAAATTGGTTTTGAAGGAATCGAAAAGGAGTTGGGCATGAAGGATTTCAGTGTTCTCAAGCAAACTGTAAAGGCCGGCAAGGTTGCGGATGTGCGTAGGTTGGTCGATGAAGCCTTGGGTGATGGGACGGCGGCAGAGGAGATACTCAACGGCGGGTTGCTGGCGGCAATGAATGAGGTTGGTCAGCTCTTTAAGCGTAACGAAGTTTTTGTGCCAGAGGTGCTGGTGGCAGCGCGCGCGATGAAGGCTGGTACAGAGGTTTTGAAGCCGCATCTGGTCAAGGCCGGGGTCAAGGCGATGGCTACGGCTGTGATCGGGACGGTCAAGGGAGACCTGCATGACATCGGCAAGAACCTTGTCAGCATGATGCTTGAAGGTTCCGGGTTTGCCGTGGTTGACGCCGGGGTTGATGTCGCGCCTGAGAAGTTCGTGTCTTTGGCCAAAGAGCATAGCGCCAAGGTCGTGGGCTTGTCGGCACTGTTGACCACCACCATGCCAAGCATGAAGGGTGTGATTGAGGCTTTCCGTGCGGAAGGGCTGGAGGTCAAGGTGATAGTAGGTGGCGCACCTGTGACGCAAGCATATTGCGATGATATAGGCGCTGACGGTTATGCGCCGGACGCGGCCTCGGCGGCGGAACTGGCCAAGCGTCTGATAGCCTAAAGCGGAAATGTAGCGCGTCGCAATTGAAGAACCATAACCGGACACAGATTCAAAAGTAATTTTGTGAATTGTGACGTTATTGGATGCTCGGTGCACAAGGTTGGCCTTCTGGCATATAAACGCCGGTCACTGAGCTCCGGATAGAAATAGCGCTCTATAAATCTACTGGACGTGTTAGGACTATCTGGATGTCATTGATGAAGCGTCTTTGAAAACCGGCCTCGCAGTAGCAGAGGTAGTAAAGCCATTTTCTTTGGAAATTCGCATCATAGCTCAGTTTGAGCAATTCTTGGCGGTTTTGCTCGAACGCGGCTCTCCAGCGGCGCAAGGTTTCGGCATAATGTAATCCGATGTTTTCGATGTACTCGACTGTGAAAAGCGAGTGCCGGGTCATGGCTTTGCATAGCTCGGTTAGCGAAGGCAGCATTCCTCCCGGGAAGATGTGCTGTTGAATCCAGTCGGGATTAAGCCGGTAGGCATTGTATCTCTGATCTGGAATCGAAATCGTCTGCAGCACAACTCGGCCTCCTTTGTTTAACAGCCGGTCACAGGCCGCAAAGAAAGTGCCGTAATAGGCGTGGCCGACAGCCTCCAGCATTTCAATCGAAACAATCCGGTCGAAGCTGCCGGTCATGTCGCGGTAATCGCACATGACAACCCGCACCTTTTCCTCAAGTTTTTCGGCTATGACGCGCTGCGCGGCCAAGGCATACTGTTCGGCAGAGATCGTTATCGCGGTTACCTGGCACCCGCTTTGCTTTGCCGCCTCTATGGCAAATCCGCCCCAGCCGCAGCCTATTTCAAGTATATGATGTTCCGGCCTGAGTGCGGCCAGTTGTATAATGCGCGACAGTTTGCGTTTTTGCGCCGAGGCCAGAGGCTCATCCAGATGCTGAAAAAACGCGCAGGAGTACATCATGGTGTCGTGATCTAGGAATAAGCGATAAAAATCATTGCCGAGATCGTAATGTGCGTGAATGTTCTTGAGGCTGCCTTTGCGTGTATTGCGGTGCAGAAAGTGGTGTAGCAAATGAGGCACTCGGCTGATAAGGCCGGATTTTAAACCACGTTCGTCCATGGCCTCGGAATTGTTGATAAAAAGCTCCAACAGTTGCGGCAGATTGTCACAATCACAATCAGCGTCGACCCAGGCTTCGCCGAATCCCACGCTGCCGCCGGTGACCAGTTTAACGAAGAAACGCCAAGAGTTCACACGCAAGCACTCCGGGGGCGAGGAATCGCCGTAATGCCGCGTTTGTCCGTCGGGCAGACTAAGCAAAAGATGCCCGTTGAGTATCTGCCGGAAACGGGCATCGATTAAAGCCAAGCATTTTTTCTCAATGACAGTTGGTTTCATTTTCCTGTCTTAATGGTCATGGGATGCGATGGGCCAGGCCTATGGTAAACCCGCATCTTCTTTATAAAATACAAGAGCGCGGCTTGCCACATGATCCGGGGAATCGTTTTGGATGTGACGAGTGGAGCACCAAGAACGGTTCTCCATAGGCTGGCAGTTGTCAGTGGCTGTCCGTGTCCGCACAATGTTGTTTTCAGGATCACCTTGCCAGCTCGAACCAGAGTAACGCTAATCTGAAGATTCTCGCCGGGAGCAGAAAGGCTGAATTCATAATGTCCTTCCAGATTGTTGAAAGGGGAGACGTGCATCAGTTTATCATGCCGTGCTGTGAGCGGATAACTTCGACCGCCATCCAGCACGTAAAGGTGCCGGTCGCCGAAAGTGTTGTTAACCTCGGCCACGATCAAAGCTACGGACGCATCAGCCCTCAGGCAGTAGTAGAAACTGACAGGGTTAAACGCGCGGAGCATAAAACCTACAGTAGTGATCAGCATGATGCGGTCGAAGTCGCTGGTTTCGACATACTGCCCGAGACGTTCACGGAATCCGCCGTTACCGGTCAGGTAATTTCGATCCCGCAGGCAGACCGGACGCCAGTGGTTATATCCAAACCCTGCAACTGTGCGTTCAATCTCCGTGATCTCATCGATGTCGATGCCGTAAAAGCAGACGGGCAAGGTCCATGCATACTGAACCGGCTCGCGGCGGGTATGCATCACGGTCCCTTTGTAGATCAGAGAGTTCATAACTCCATGCCGAAATTCTTGGCCACGGCAACCGCTGAGCGGACTGCGTCCTCGTGAAAGCCATTGCCGAAATAACTGCCGGCAAACCATGTGTTGCGCCGTCCGTTGAGCGAGGCCAGTTTTGGCCGCTGCAAAAGCGCTTCGCGCGTGAACATGGGGTGGTCATAGCTGAACTCCCGGATAATTCCGGCAGGCTCACGCACGGGGTTCAGCGAAACAAACAGGGTGTTGGCGGTTTTCAATCCTTGCAGCCGGCTCATGTCGTAGGTTAGCGAGGTACGCGAGCCCTCAAGCCGGCAGAAATTCCATGAGCTCCATACTCTTTTGAGTGGAGGCATCACCGACTTGTCTGTGTGCAGCACGGTCCGGCTATTGGTATAGCGCCAGCAGCCCAGCAGTTCCTGCTCGGTCTGGTCGGCGTCTTGGAGCATCGGCAGGACTTGGTCGGCGTGCACGGCAAGCACGACATGGTCGAAGAGTTACGTGCCGCCGTCCCTGAACCGTAGCTCCGCGCCAGAACTTCGCCGTTCAATTCCGGCAATGCAGGCGTTAAGGCGGACCGTGACCTGCGACCATTGCTGCCGCATGCGCGCAATATAAGTGCTGCTGCCGCCTAGGACTGTTCTCCACTGCGGACGGTCATTGACGGTAAGCAGACCATGGTTGCGGAAGAACTGCAGGAAACTTAGCGCCGGGAACTGAAGCATAGAGTCGCAGGGGGTTGACCAGATGGCGGAGCCCATGGGGATAAGATGATGGTCAATGAACTCACTACTGAAGGCGTGGCGTTGCAGATACTCACCTAAAGTTTCATCGACCAATGAGTTTTCATCAATAGTCTGTTGGGCTATTTTGAAGAAACGTAATACATCGCGGACCATGCGGTGAAAAGAAGGTCGCAGGAGGTTAATCCTTTGCGCGAAAAGTCCGTTTAAGCCACTGCCTGAATATTGCAGCCCCGAAGGCACATCGTAATAGCCGAACGACATGTCACTGTCCCGCAGTTCCACGCCGAGCTGCTCAAAGAGGCGGGTCAGCAGGGGGTAATTGCGGTGATTCATCACAATGAACCCGGTGTCGACCGGTATGCCGGCATCAGGGCCTTCCGGCACTGCAACTGTGTTGGTATGCCCGCCGAGGCGGTCATCCTTTTCGAACAGCGTCACGTGATGCTTGCGCTGCAGGATATGGGCGGCTGTGAGCCCTGCCACTCCTGAACCGATAACTGCTATTTTAACAGGTTCACTGTTCATTTAACCCCCGTGTTCTTGCAGAACTCGAGCAGCGGCTGTTATTGCGCCAGGGCATCTTTGATCGCCTGCACAAGCGCTTTGTCATCCGGCGCCGTGCGGCTGCCGAACCTGCCTGAGATCTTCCCGTCCCGTGTGATCAAGAATTTATTGAAGTTCCAACTGATTTTGCCCGCCGTTTCGGGATTAGCCTCTTTGGATGTCAGCCAGGCGTAAAGCGGATGCTGGCTTTCGCCTTTTACCGCGATCTTGGCGAACATGGGGAAGGTAACCCCGTAGTTCAGTGTGCAGAACGATTTTATTTCAGAGTTGCTGCCCGGCTCCTGACGCATGAAATCGTTTGACGGGAAGCCCAGCACAACCAGCCCTTGATCTTTGAAGGACATATACAGTTTCTGCAAGCCATCATACTGTCCGGTAAAACCGCATTTGCTGGCGGTGTTGACGATCAAAATAACCTTACCGCGGTATTGGGCGAGCGTGTTGGTCTCCCCGTTGATCGTTACTGCTTCAAAACTGTATATATCCTTCATGTTAACCTCTTGTGAAACTGCCGGACACCCGCAGGACAGGAGCGCGGCAATAATTAAGAATGGCATTTGAGTTTTCATTTCTGCAGGCTCTTTTCTATTCTACGTTTTACGAAACGAGTCCAAAAACCAACTACCGGCAAGCGTTCAAACATGGCGCCAGTATCCCAGTAATCTTGCTGGAATATGATTTTACCGGCAGCGTTATAGCGCACATGTGAAAGGCCGATCGTCTCTATCGGCTGATCCTTGGCGGCACGCGACACAAGACGCATTGTCCAGCGAGCATAATAATCTTTTCCGCAACGCTGTATCGCCTCGACTTCGAAAGTGCAGGATTCAACCGGCTCGGCCATGACCAGAAAATAATGCTCCACCGCATCGATGCCCTCAACTATTTGAAAAGGGTCGCCGAACCAAGCATTATCGGCATAGACTTCGCGTATTCCTGCGGCGATGCTCTTGCTGGAATAGACCTCGTAAAAATCCTTGAAACGCTGTAGCGCATCGCGTTCAAGCGCACTGTCGGGCTCCATGGTCGGCACGGAGTCGGTGCGATGCAATATACCCTGCTTCCTTGACCAGTCAGGCGACATGTTTTTTGACCCCGATTTGCAGCCGCCGGACAAAGCGGCAATAAGAATAATTGTGACAATTTTAATAATTAAGGCTCCTCAGGCTGGGAGGCTTAAAATTCAAACGAAGTACTGTCTACTGTTCGAACGTGCAATTAAGCACCCACAACACGACAAGATGGTTTCATAATGTTTAAAACAACGCAATCTATTTTTGCTGGATTGAAAAAGGCGCAAGCGTACTCTTCTGTACCCCGCTTAGGGTTGATTTTTTAGCATTGCTCATGTGCGGCGGTCTTGACAAAATTAAAAACCTTACGCAGGCAGTATAGTCTTCGCTTTTCGGCAAGGTGAGCTAATAACAAGGACAGCGGTTTTTAATGTGACCGGGGGATAACGATGTGGTTCAGAGTGTGCGCGAGCGCGGTTTTGCTGATGTTGGCCGGCAGCAGCCTGGGCAATGCTGCCGGGTCTTTATTGCGATCTGTCTATCCAGCAGGCGGCAGGGTCGGGAGCGAGATTGAGGTCGAGGTCTGCGGCAGCGATTTGGCTGGGCCGTATCAGGCCGTGATCAGCGGCGTCGGCGTCAAGGCGACCTTTCTCGGCAAGAAACAGGTCAGGCAACTGAACAAGAAGGGGCGGCCTGTTTCTGTGCCTGTTTCGGACCGTTTCCGCTTCCGGGTGGTGGTTGAGAAAGACGCGGAGCCGGGCATTCGCATGTTTCGATTGGCTTACGCTCAGGAACTTAGCGAGCCTTTAGGGTTCGAGATTGCCGACCTGCCCGAGCAGGAGGCCACTGTTAAAAGCGGTGGCGCGATGGATCCATGCCGTGTGGCAGAGATGCCGGTATGCTTGAACGGACGTGTGCAGACGGAGGAGGGCGATCGCTACGCCTTTGCTGCCAACCGCGGGACTGTGCTAGTGGCTAAGGCCGTTCCGGAGGTGTTGCCTTTCAACGGCTTTGTGCCGGAGTTGATGTTCTGCGATGCTCGCGGCAATCCATGCGATTCGGTGACGCGCTATGGCGCGGCAGGGGCACCGGTCAGCGTGTTTCAGGTTCCGCAGGACGGCGAGTATGTGCTGAAGGTTACGGCGAGGGCAGGGAAACCCGGAGACATCTGTGTCTACCGGGTGCGACTGGGGGAATTACCGGTGATCACCTCTTTTTCGCCGGTCTCGGCGGTCAAAGGCGAGAGTCTGAACGTGCGCCTGACAGGCTATAACCTGGCCCGTGAGCGGGTGCGCCTGTTTACTGGCGGCAAGAATAGCCAGATGTGCCTGGACACTATCACGGAGGGGGCATATGTGTTGCCGTCGCTGGGGTTTGAACTGCGTGAGAGCGGGGCTGAGGCTGAACTGCTGCCCCAGCCTGAGTTCATGGCATATATGACGCCTGCGTCTTTGAATATTCCAGCCAACGGCAGCGCGTTGGTCACGGTGCGTGTGAGGCGTTTGAACGGGTTTGACGGTGATGTGCGTGTTCAGCTCGATTATCCTCCGCTCGGCATCGCGTGCGAAGGAGGTTTTGTGCCTGCTGGCCAGGACACCTGCCGCATGACGGTCTCGACAGATGGACACCGTTATCCTAAAACGCTGTTCGAACTGGCTCTGACGGCAGAAGGCGAAATGGACGGCGCAAAGTTACGGCGGCCTGTGATACCGGTGCGGCATGCGGGTGGGGAAGATGCCGAAACGTTCAGGGAGTTCGCGGGATTGGCGGTCAGGGTCAACGCGCAGACGCGGTCGTTGCGGATAGAAACGGCTGCGTCGCGCCCGGTCAGTCTCACATTGGGACAGGCGGTTCCTCTGAAGCTCTCAAGCCCGGTGTTCTCGGCCCAGAGCGGCAGCTTGTATCAGCCTGTGGCAGTATGGCCGGCGACTGGGTTTTCGGTTGAGGGCATGCAGCAGGCAAACCGTAAAGAAAGCGCGTCGGTTTTGCTGACGGCGGACCCAAGGGTTATGCGATCCGGAGAAAAGGGCTTTTTTATACTGGGACTCGTGAAGAGAGGTGACGCTGGCGGCGAAATATTGTCAGTGTCGCAAAGTGTGCCGTATGTTGTCACGGAATGAAAAGGGAGAAGTTTAATGAACGGAAATATTGTTTGCATTGGCGCCGGATATGTTGGCGGTCCGACCATGGCGATGATCGCGCTCAAATGTCCGGATCGGCGTGTGACGGTTGTAGATGTCAACGCGCGGCGGATAGCGGCGTGGAACTCAGACAAGCTGCCAATATACGAGCCGGGGCTGCTGGAAGTGGTCAAGCAGTGCCGCGGGCGCAATCTGTTCTTTTCGACAGAGATCGCCAAGAGTATTGAAGAGAATGACATCATATTTGTGGCGGTCAACACACCCACCAAGTCGTTCGGACATGGGGCGGGATACGCGCCTGATCTGCAATATTGGGAGGCGACGGCGCGTCTGATCCACGACCATGCCAAAAGCGACAAGCTGGTGGTTGAGAAATGCACTTTGCCGGTGCGCACGGCTGCGGCGATGTCGCGGATTCTGCACACCGGCAAATCACCGTATCACTTCGAGGTACTGTCCAATCCGGAGTTCCTGGCGGAAGGCACGGCAATCGCGGATCTAGAGAATCCGGATCGCGTGTTGATAGGGGCGGACAATACTCGCACCGGGCACAAGGCACTGCGGGAGATCGTCGCGATTTATGCGAGCTGGGTGCCGCGCCGCAAGATCTTGACCGCGAACGTATGGTCCAGCGAGTTGTCAAAGCTGGCAGCCAACGCCATGCTGGCACAGCGCGTGAGTTCGATGAACGCGCTGTCGGCTTTATGCGAGGCGACAGACGCGGACATTACGGAGGTTTCGCGCGCGGTAGGCATGGACACCCGGATCGGGTCCAAGTTCCTGCAGGCGGGCATCGGTTTTGGAGGATCCTGTTTCAAGAAGGACATTCTCAATTTGGTTTATCTTTGTGAAACCTATAATCTTCAGGCGGCGGCTGAATATTGGCGGCAGGTGGTTGCGGTCAACGAGTGGCAGCAAGCGCGTTTTGTAGGAAACATCGTGCGAGCGATGTTCAACACCATCTCCGGCAAACGGCTGGCGCTGTTGGGATTTGCCTTTAAGGCTGATACGGGGGACACGCGTGAGAGTCCGGCGATCAAGGTGTCGCGTCTGCTGGCGGAAGAGCAGGCGCAGGTGGTGGTCTGCGATCCGCAAGCATTAGAAAATGCGCGCGCTGATCTGGCCGACCTCGGCGGGAGAGTCCGCTATGAAGCCGATCCTTATGCCGCAACTCTCGGGGCGGACGCGGTACTTATACTGACCGACTGGAACTGTTTCCGTGATCTGGATTACGCGCGCATTCTTGGCGGCATGCGCAAGCCGGCGTTTCTTTTTGACGGGCGCAATTGTGTTGACCACGAAAAGTTATTTAGTCTGGGCTTCAACGTTTATGCGGTCGGCAAGCCAGCGCGTTCTCATTTGCAGTGAAAGCAAGTGCCAAGCGTTTACCAAGTCGTTGCGAGAAGATTCCGGGCTAGGCTGCGTGACGGTGCTATATCTGCGGAACCGCTAGCCGTGCCAGGAATTTGTCCACCAGCGCAGCCATGATTGGCGCGGAGCTTCGGGTCTGCTGCAAGACCTCTTCGTGCGAGAGATGCGGGCCGCTGATGCCGGCCGCCATGTTTGTGATGCAACTTAGAGCCGCTACGCGCATTCCTGCGGCGCTGGCGACGGTCACTTCAGGCACCGTGGACATGCCGACTGCATCCGCGCCCATGCGCGCGTACGCTCGAATCTCGGCTGGGGTTTCGTATACAGGCCCGGCGGTAAAGGCGTATATACCCTCGCTTAGCACCGCACCTGCCTCTGCCGCGGCCTGATGCAGATGTTTGCGCATTGCCGTTTCATAAACCTGAGATTGGTCCGGGAAACGCGTGCCCCAGCCGGGCATGACTGGGCCGGCGAGCGGATTCAAGCCGATCGTGTTGATGTGGTCAACAATGGCCATCAGGTCGCCGGGTTTGAAAGCCGGGTTGATGCCGCCTGCGGCGTTGGTGACCAGCAGGCACGTCGAGCCCATGCGCCGCAGCAGTTCCACGGGCAGGACTACCGGTGCCCAGCCTGCACCCTCGTACCAGTGGCGGCGGCCGAGAAAAGCCGCGAAGCGCAGTCCATGTCGCTCGAACAGACGGAACTCGCCGGTGTGGCCGACAACCGTGCTGGCACCCAGTCCCGGGATGTCGGCATAAGGGATCCGCGCTAATATATGGTCGACGGTCAGGGACTCGCTCCAGCCTGAACCTAGGATCAGCCCGCAGACGGGCGGTTGTTCGAAACATACCGGCGGCAGTACGGTGGCGGCGGAATCAAAAACATCTGCATTCATGTCAGTCATAACCTATAAATTGCTGATTTTATCAAACAAGAGCCGTGTTAAAAACGGTAGGCCCGTTCCCCGAACGGGCTGCAGACGGTTCATGGAACCTTCCCTGCCAACCAATTGAACTTAGAGCGTTACAGTTATACCTCTCGTTTTGCCTGTCCCAGTGGGCTGCGGCTAGATGTCACGGAAAGTTGTGCGGCCTTGGCAGACGGTTAGTACAGCGCGGGCCGGCAGCTTCCATCCGGCGAAAGGCGTGTTGCGCGCGAGCGAACGGAATGTGCCGGGGTTGACCTGCCAAGGTTTACGGGTGTCGATCAGCGTCAAGTCGGCAAGAGTGCTGGGCGCGAGATTAGGGGCGGGTGCGCCCAGCAGCGCGGCTGGTCCGAGTGTCCAGCGCGCCACCCAGTCGAGTATGGACATGCCCTCCTCCGCAACCATCACGCGCCAGGTTACGCCGATGGCGGTTTCGAGCCCGATGACGCCGAATGCGGCTTTTTTGAAGCCGTGATCTTTCGTCGCGGCTGTGTGCGGGGCGTGGTCCGTGGCGAACAGCGTGAGCGTATTGTCGAGCACTCCATCACGGATTGCCCGCACATCCGTGCGGTTGCCGAGCGGCGGGTTCATGCGGTAGTTCCCGTCATCGCCAGGGATATCCTCGACTGCCAGAGCGAGATGGTGCGGCGAAGCCTCGCCGGTTACTGGCAGACCTTCGGCGCGGGCCGCGCGGATAGCCGCAACAGAGGCGGCGCAAGAGATGTGTTGGATGTGCATGGCGCAACCGGTCTCGCGGCAAAGGCGGATATCGCGCACGACCGCCGCAATTTCGGCTTCCGGCGGGAATAGCGGCAGGCCGAGTTGAGAGGCAAGGGCACAGTCGCGGATCATGCCGTTCCCGGCGATGTCGGGCAGAACCGCGTGATCCATCACCGGCTTGCCCAGCTTCGCGGCGCGGGTCATAGCCGCGCGCATGAGGGTTTCGTCGGCCACGGTGGCACCGTCATCCGTGAAAGCCGCGGCACCGGCAGTGGCGAGATCGGCGAGATCGGCGATTTCGCGTCCTTGCCGTCCGCGCGTGATACAGGCCGAAGGCAGGATTTTGACCGGCAGGGAGTCCTCGATCTGCGTACGCAACCATTCGGCAGAGTCACCGGCCGGGTTTGTGTTGGGCATGGTCACCACATGCGTGAAGCCGCCTGCGGCTGCTGCCGCAGCACCGCTTTGGCGGGTCTCGGCCAGCGTGTTGCCGGGATCGCGGAAATGCACATGCACATCCCAGAAGCCGGGAGCCGCGATCAGGCCTGCCGCATTTATGACGGTCAGCCCATCGGCAGTAACGCCGTCTTCACGGATGACACCGTCGCTAATGATAATGTCAGCGGTCTCGTCACGCCCAGTGGCGGGATCGACGACCCGCACGGATTTCAGCACAAGGTTTGTCATGATCCGGTACCCTCGCTTGCCTCAGGACTGCCTGTTGCCGGTTGAGCCGGAGCGCGCTCGCCATCGAAGGCCGCGCGCAGCCGCTTGTCGGAAGAACTTTCCTGGCGGCGGCACACCGGCATCCCGATACGCCGGGCGAGCTCGCGGCGCGCCTGACGTCCGGCCAGCCACTCTTCCCAAGTCCACTTCGTTCTGACAGCCTCAGCGGAGTTCATTCTCGACCTCCTGCCGCAAAGCCTTGACATCATCCAGCACCTTGAACGAGGGCAGGGCCGCCAGACGGCAAACCTCGTTCCAGTCGAAAGGCGATTCGCCAGCCAGACCAACCGCCATTATCTTTTTGGCCGTGTCATACATGGCGTTGTCCCTTGCCGGGTAGGTGGCGGACAGCAAACGTTCCACCAACTGCAATTCCGCCGGAATCAGGCTTATAGGGCCGTATGGCGTTTGAAGCTCGCGCGCCGGACTCGCAGACTCATTTTCCAGCAGGCCAAGCATATCGACAAAAAGACCGCCCGCCTTCCAACTGCGCGGTCCGCCTGTCGCGCCCAAGCGTCCCATCAGTTCCTGCGCCAGACGCAGAGGTATAGGCTCAATCCTGCGGCGGCAGAAATCAATATCGCCTGACATGTAAGCGCCTTCAGTATAGAACTCGACAGCCGATCCGCCTACGACCATCAGAGGCCACCCCGCATCGCTGAAGAGCGTAGAGACCACGCCAGCCAGCTTCAACGCACGCTCAAGCAAATCCGGCGTGGCCTCAATATCCTTCATGGCCGCTTTAAGGTCAAAATTCATGCCAATAGCGTCGCATATCGCCTTTTCACGGACAACTAAAAACTAGTTCTAGGCAATTAATGGCTAAAAAAAGTGTAAGGGTTGTTATTCACGTACGCCGTTTGGTATTATAAGCGCCTCAGAGCAAAGGCAGAAAAGCGATGATAGCATTGATTAAGCAACAGTTAGGGCATGATGCTTCCCCGCTGGTGCAGTTCATGAAATACGGCATCGTCGGCGGTATGGCTACCGGAATCAACGTTTTTGTTTTTTTTCTTTGCGGCTGGTTTATTTTGCCGTGTCTGACGCAGGATGACATTGCTGTGCGGGTGCTGGGGCTGACCGCCCCAGCGATCCGGCAAGGTGCGCGCGCCTTTAACGCGGCGTGCTGCAATGCGGCTGGTTTTACAGTCTCGAACATTTTCTGTTATGTTCTAAACCGCATGTTCGTCTTCAGACCCGGAAGGCACCACTGGGTGATGGAATTCATGCTTTTTTTCGGGGTGTCCGGCATAAGCTGGATCATCGGCACAGTGCTCCAGACGCTTTTGATAACACAGGCGGGCATTCAGACCACGCTGGCGTTCGGCGCGAACATAATCGTTGCGTTGATGATCAATTTTGCCATGCGCAAGTTTGTGATTTTTAAGGGATGAGCAGGGGGTGGTGTCGAGGTTACCTATCCCAGGTATACGACGCAGACATCGCGGCGAGCCGTTCCCGCCAACAGTGCCGCGCCTAGGGATCTTGCGTCTCTAGCTCACCTATCACAGGCAGCAACTCATCATAAAGCGCGGCATTGCTTGAGCGCGGCTCACAGACTGCGGTGACTGGCGCGAAGCGATCGGCCATCGTTGCCAGTGCCACGCCGTCCAGATGCGCCGCCAGCATCGCACCGCCCAAGGCGGCAGAATCCCTAACCGCCACGCTCTCGACCTTGGCATTGAAGACATCCGCCAGCGTCTGCCTGATCCCCGCGCTGCCGGACGCGCCGCCGGTCACCCGGATGACCTTGAAATCTCCGATCCATGCGGTGTGACAGCGCATGGCCAGAATCTGACCTTCCACCGCCGCACGAACCCGTACCGCTGGGGCTGCTGCCGCGAAATCGAAATTGGCCCGCACCCTTGGCTTCAGCACCGGGGGCGTGATCTCAGGGACATACCACGGCAAAGCCAGCCTGCCGCCGTTACCAGGCGGCGTAGCCTCAAAAGCGCCTGTGTCGAAAAACGCCCAGTCCACACCCGCTTCCTGTCGTACGCGGTCACGCGCCAGCGACCCGTTTTTAAAACAGGCCAGACTCATAAACCCGCCCGCCGGATTGCCGAAAACATGACCGCAGCCTTGCGGATCAGTACGAAAATCACCCATTGCCGCGAAAAACGTGTCACTGGTGCCGAGACTAACTACGGCCACCCCCGCGCACCAGGCGCCGGTGCCGATCAGACTGGCGGGATTGTCACCGGTCCAGACCGCCACCGGAATCCCCGCTCGCAAACCGTACTTCGCGAAATAAGGGTTTAGTCCGCCAGCCACGCCAGCAGCGACCTGCGGCAGCTTTGCGGTAAGTCCCGGAGCGGTGTACCCGGCGATTTCCGCATCCCATGTCATAGTTCGCAAATTGAGCAGATTCATGCCCGCGCCATCACCGCTGTCCAGTGGCGCATCGTGGCCGATCAGCACCGAACACAGGAAAGAACTGACTAGGTGAATCCGTGATGTTGCGGCATAACCCTGCGGGTCGAGCTTGGCGAACCTGCGTATCTGCGGCCCCGTGAAACGCTCTACTGCGGGCGAGCCGGTATCCGCCTGCATGCGCGTCCCGAATCGTTCGTTAAGATCACGGCACTCTTCGGAGGTCGAGCTGTCCATCCAGATCGGGCTGGTCCTGCGGGCCAGCCCGGGCTTTAACTGTTCGGCTAAAGTCAGCGCTGGATCAAGCCTGCCGAGAGCAGCGCCGAACCCGTCGTTGAGGTAGACCGAACCGTGCTGCTGGCCATCCCCGCCGACCGCCGCGATCCGGCCCATGTCCACGCCCGAATCACCAAGCCGCTCCAGCAGCAGATCCAACGCCGCCAGCCACATGAGCGGGTCGGCATGTTTCACCAGCGGATCCGGGTCAGGCAGCACACCGTCCGAGCAATTGTATTGCGGGAGATCGGCTGTGTAGTTGACGCCCGCGCCGCCCACTATCACGCCGGCGACCGGGTCTATAACAACTGCCTTGATTCCCTGCGTGCTGCTGTCGATGCCCAGATAATAAGACATGGTATTAGCGCTTGGTTCGAACCTGACCGCACTTCCCGCCCCCGCCTCAGAATCCCATTCGCGGACGTGTGCTCTCTTTGCGGATTTCCTGCTCGTCAGCCCAAAGCAACTCGCCCGAACGCAGGTCTTTGAGCACCATCGAGAACTTGAAGTACTGGTCTGTGGTGCGCCCGACCTGGGTCTTCATCTCTGTCAGGGCACCGGTCAGAAACATCTGAGCCGCGCTCTGCTGTCCCGGTTTGATCGCCTTTTTCTGGTCGGTCAACCCGAGATTAGCCTGCGCGTCCATGAACTCGATGTCAGTGCCGGCGGTTGATTTGTCGACAAAGCGGAACATGCCAGAGCGCAAGAGCTGCATCCGCAGAGAGTCAGTGATGCTCACCATATCCACATGCTGAGTGGTGCGGTTCTTCAAAGGCTCCACGTCTAAGACCGGACGGTTGCCGCCAACCGCCTCGCGCACCCCCGGCGCGCTCAACAGCGACTCAGCCATCTTTTCGACCGTGCGTCTGACATCCTGCGGTTCAAGCTTTGAAGTTATCGGAGCGCGGTCCAAAGCCACCTCGCGCGTCGCCGGAGTAGTGGCGCAGCCGGTGATCAGCGCCGCCGCGAAACCCATTCCCAAAATTGCAAACAACCCTTTATTCATCGTTATGCCTCACTTTCTTATGCCTAAGAACCTATTGCCCTTACCACCTAACAACCTTAACACCTTAATTCGGCATCCCGGCGGGATGCCGGTGTTTCCTTTAATCAGCCGCCTCAAGGTCACGCACGCGCAACTTCGACGTCACCCCGGCAGGCGAGTTAGCCAGCCCAGTGACCGTCATGGAATCCCTGCCCTCGATAATCAAACCGCGGTAAGTCTTGGTTGAGGGGTCGATCTCCATGCCGTTGGCGTCAAACCAAGAAATGCGGTAGTGCATGCGCAATCGGCGATGCTTAGTGGATTGCAGGGTTACGTGCACCCGTTTTAGTCCGTTGACCTCGTCATAATTCACCCGCAACACCTGAATCTGGTCCCGCAGGCGTGTGCTGTCCTCCAGGACCAGCGTGTTACCTGTCAGGTGATCTGTAGTAACTGAAGTACCAGCCGTTTCCACACAGCCGGTCAAAGCTGCCAGGCCTGCCGCCAAAGCGACCGCCGCCAACACACCTTTTACTCTGCTCATTTTTTTATTCCTTTCAAAAAACACGTATTTGAAAACGACTTGTGTTTAAAGTAACTGTTTTTTGTCGGTTTGTCATCCCCCGACTACTGTGTGGCTTGTTGCTCCACCTGCAAAGCAGTGTGCAGGGTACGCGGCCCGCCCGGCAAAACAGCCGCCGGATAGCCGGCCAGAAGGCTGCCGCAGACGTGGTAACTGGCCGGAGCCCCCTTGCCATTCAGTGATGCCGTAGCGACCCGCGCGTTGCCGCCGAAATCGGCCACCCATACTATACGCGTTTCGCCCTCGGTCAGCTTCACCGGTACGCGCGTCACAAAGCCGGTGGCATTGCTTCGCAACTCCAAAGTGTGCTCGCCAGGAGCCATGCCGCCGCGGTAGAGGTGCGAGACCATCGGCAGGGTGTACCATGCGCGCGTGTCGGCCTTGTTGATGGCCGCCGAGATCGCATTGAAGGCCATCACGCTGTATTTTAGTGCGTCGCCCGCCTGATTCGCCACGACTTGCGCAGCCACGCGGGTGGCCACGCGCGTCACGTTGCGCACCACGATCCCGGGGATCTTTTCGTTGAGGTCGCGGTAAGCCAGCGACTGCATTGACAGTGCCAGTGCGCTCATCCCTAGTTCGCACTCGCCGTCGCGGATGCTGATAGTCGCCGGCGTGTACGGTGCGTCGCGGTATACCGGGAAGTCCACGGACGTCACGGTGTTGACCCCCGGCACCGGGAAAGGAATCTTCATGGATTGTCGCTGAGACACAAACCCCTCCTCAACAATCAGTATGATCTCGGTGGTGTCGCGCTTTAAGGTGTTTTGATCAACGCCAGTCTGCGCCAACAGGCTTTTGTAGGCCTCGGCATCCTGCGTACGCAACAGCCGCAGAAAATCACGCTGTATATAAGGATTGCCAGGCATCAACTCCCACGCCTTGCGGTAAGATAAGTTAGCGTTAGCGAGGTCGTTGTCCTGTTCGAGAGTCACACCGCACAGATACCAAGTCAGTCCGTTCTCGAAAGAGCTGCGAGTCATTTCGAGTACCGGTTCCATTGACTTCATCTGCGTGTTGACCTTGTTGTAGGCTGCGGAGTTCTTGCCTTCGGCAGCCTTGGCCTGAGCCGCCTGCACCTCCTTCGAATATTTCTCGGCGATCTGATCCTGAGCGAAAACCGCGCGGCGCGCCTCAACCGTCGCAGCGTCAGGTGCGCCCAGAAAGATATGGTTGAGAATCTGATACTGCAAGGCACTGATGAACTCGTAGGCCGGCAGTTGATAAGACCGCGTGCGGTCGTCCGTGACCGTTCCCGCCATCACATTCGCGCCCACATCCCCCATCTTGAGCACCGGGCCATTCTCGGTATTCTCGATAGTCTTGTCGATTAGAGCTGCGAAGTTTGTGGAACTGCCCAAAAAATCGCCGGAGAGCATACGCACCCTGCCGGCCTCGGCATATCCGAGATCCTTGCTGTAAAAACTCTGCTTGAGTTTTTCCGACCACTCCACGGCCTGCGGGTCGTCACCGGCTCGCAGGCTTCCCAGAGCCTTGTCGACATTGACATTCTGCGAAACGCAACCGGTCAGCGCGACAAGCCATAAACCAAGCAAACCAAACCAGCCATGAACATGCCTGCTGAACTTACAAGCTGACATAGTCACCCTTTCTCTCATCCATAACTTGAGCGTTGAGCGTTTTCATGACCGCTTCCCTCTCAACTCTCAACTCTTAACGCTATCTATTCTTCTCTACTGGATCGCGTTCTGCTGAAGGTTTATATCGTTTCCACGGTTGCCGATCGACACGTCCTGCCAGGCGGCTGTGTCGAAATTGACCTTGATGCCTTTGCGCATGGCGGCCTCGGCATAGCCCACCGCCACAGCGGCGCGGAAACCTTCCAGAGACCGGAAACGCTGTAAACCAGCATCGGAAAGCTCGAGCGCCACACGGAAGTTTGCTCCCGGCTGTATGTTGACCGTCTGCTGCCACGGCTGCATCCACTGTCGCGTGACTCGCATCTGATGCAGCCCCGGAGTGGCTTTAAAAGAGCCAGGAGAAGAGCCGACCGTGGCGCCGTCGATTTCAACCGTAGCTCCGCCCACGGTTCTGCGCATCTCGTCGAGCAATTCGTTAGCTGCGCGGACACCGTTTTCAAGCCCCTGCACCAGCTCGTCGATCGTGGTGGAAACTGTGAATTCCACCAGCGCGGTATCCGCTGGGGTTACGCGCCGCCATGTCGGCATCTTGGCGGCAATCTCCTCGCCGGTGGATGATGCCCACTGGTCAAAAAGGTCGTTGTAGTAATTCATGCCGTCCGAACCGTCGGTGTACTGGCCAGGGACTGGCAGTTTGTTGGTCCAGTTTGAGCCGTAGACCGAAGACCCCTGTGCCGCCTCGTTGACTTTGGTGCTCATCCGGACGGTGAAGATCGTGACCGGCTTGCCTCCGGCATCCCTTGAGGTGTGACTGGCACCTATGATCGATACCAGCATGATGTACTCTGTACCCAGCATCTGGGCCACGCGCACGGTTGAACCGCCAGTAAAGATGCCGTCAACCAACCCAGCCCGCTCCTCGGCGGTGGTGACTTTGAAACGGTTGAAACCGTCCGCGATCTCGGCCTTGTCCATAACAATCAGTCCGGCACCGGCCAACTCGGCCG
>JAQVQN010000221.1 GCA_028701555.1 Kiritimatiellia bacterium
TTGCCGTATCCCAGAATGCGAGGTTACTGTGCAGGCTATCTTTCTTCATGAGGAACCTCCGGAAGGATGCATTCCGTCTCTCTTGACATATCTGAATATGTCGGAAAGAATTCACACAAGGCCGAGTCTGACATCGCGGTGGCGGCGGCTTCAGTGCTGGCGCGCGAGGCGTTTTTGCGCGGTCTCGGGCGACTGGGCGAGACCCACGGCATACAGGCCCACAAAGGCGCATCCGAGCAGGTCAAAGCCTCGGCGGTCGAGTTGGTCAAGAAAAGCGGCCCCGAGATATTGCTGAAGACTGCCAAGTGCCACTTCAAAACAGCCGACCAAGTGCTTGCGGCCTGCGGATCATCGCGCGCCGCGCTCGGCCCCGAGGGTCAGGCGGTCTCGCGCAGCAAGGATTCCGCCCCAGCAAGGAGGCAAGGCTTCAGGCCCCAGGACTCAGTGCCAGGTACGCAAAATTCCTGAACTCAGGCTCGGCATTTTTTCACAAAGGCGCTTTGGCCGTCTTCATGGTATGAGCTGCGCACCAGCGGTGCGCTGGCCACGAAGCCGAACCCGGCATCATAGGCCAGCGCTTTGACCTTTTCGAACTCGGACGGCTCCAGGAAGCGTGCCACCGGCAGGTGGCGCGGAGAGGGTTGCAGGTACTGTCCGGCGTAGAAGATCCGGCAGCCTGCGGTGCGCGCGTCCTGCAGCGCCTGCGCGATCTCGTCAAAAGTCTCGCCCAGCCCCAGCATCAGACTGGTTTTGGTGATCAATCCGGCCTCGGATGCCTGACGCAGGACTGACAGTGAGCGCGCGTAGTTGGCCTGCGGACGTGCCTGCGGGTAAAGGCGTGGCACGGTTTCCAGATTGTGTCCGAAGACCGCCGGACGCTCATGTATGACAGTCGCGATGTCTCTGGGCTTGCCATCGAAATCAGGTACAAGTACCTCTACTAGTATGTTCGGCACGGCAGCATGCACGGCCCGGATCGTGGCGGCCCACAGGGCGGCCCCGCCGTCCGGCAGGTCGTCGCGCGTTACCGAGGTGATGACCACCTCTTTCAGACCGGTCTCATTGACAGCCTCGGCCACGCGCTGCGGCTCTGAAGGATCAGGCGGCAACACCTGTTGCTTGTCCACATTACAGAAGCGGCAGCCGCGCGTGCAGCGGTCGCCCAGAATCATGATTGTGGCGCGCCCGTGCGACCAGCAGCGGCCCAGGTTGGGGCAGGCGGCTTCTTCGCAGACCGTGTGCAGACCGTGCGCGCGCAAGCGCGTCCGGGTGTCTTGGAAGGTCTGGTCGTGACCGATTTTTACCCGTATCCAAGGCGGCTTGGCGCCGCGCCTGTCTGTAGCTGTTTCTTGCATGACGCCCCTGATTAAATCACAAGAAGCGCCGGAAAAGAAGCCCGAAGCTCTCTTGATCATGGTATTGATGCCAGAGTACACTATTTTGACGCTTCAAGTAAAGACTAGCCGAAGTTATAAGCGTATGCTTCAAGCTGTTTTAGAAACTTTATAAGGATCTTCATATGCAGGCTCAATTCCGTTTTTCTTTCGGCCCTTGGAACATCCATGAGGGCGCTGACCCGTTCGGCCCGACCGTGCGCGATAGCATGACCTTCGCGCAGAAGCTGAAGCTTTTCAAGCCACTGGGATATGACGGTGTGCAGTTCCACGACGACGACGCCGTGCCGGAGATGAACGAGCTGGACAGCGCGGGCATCGCCAAAAAGGCGGCTGAGCTGAGAAAGATGCTGGACGGCGAAGGTTTGGTGGCTGAGTTCGTGGCGCCGCGTCTCTGGGAAGACCCGCGCACTGTCGACGGCGGCTACACCGCCAACGACCCTGCCTGCCGCGCCTACGCCATTGAGCGAAGTTTGCGCGCCATTGACATCGCCAACGCTCTGGGAACTAAACTGATAGTGCTCTGGCTGGCGCGCGAGGGCACCTACCTGCGCGAGTCCAAGGACAGCAAACGTGCGGTGGATCAGCTTGTCGAGGCCATCAACAGCATGTTGGCGCACGACTCCGCCATACGCATAGCGATCGAGCCCAAGCCCAACGAGCCGGTTGACCACACATACATCCCCACCACCGGGCACGCCATCGCGCTCGGTCACCTCTGTTCCGACCCCGCACGCGTCGGCGTCAACATCGAGAGCGCGCACGCGATTCTGGCCGGACTGGATCCCTCCGACGAGATGGGGTTCGCGCTGGCGCACAAGAAACTTTTCTCGGTGCATCTGAACGACCAGAACGGGCTGAAGTTCGACGAGGACCGCAGTTTCGGCAGCATTGACCTGCGCCGCGCCTTCAACCAGGTGCGCATACTTGACAAATACGGCTACGGCAGTAACGGCGAATTCGTGGGTCTGGACATCAAGGCCATGCGTACGCAGAAACTCGGAGCCAGCACCAAGCATCTCTCCAATAGCCGCACGATTTTCCTGAAGCTTTTGGAAGTGGTGCGCGGTCTGGATCAAAAAGCGGTTGACAGTCTGATCGCAGAGCGCGATTATGAAGAGCTTGACCTCTTTATCATCAACGCGCTGATGGGCACACGCTAAAAACAGGAGCAAAAAAATGAGCAGAATCAATCGGCGAAAGTTTCTTGCGGTGTCCGGGGCATCGGCTGTGGCCGCCTTGACGGGCTGCGCGACCGCAGCGCCGCGCAAGACCGTGGCTGGCGAGAAGATCAACCACGCCTGCATCGGTGTGGGAGGCATGGGCTATAATGACATGAAGAATTTTCTCGCCCATCCGCGCGCGCGGATTGTGGCGATCTGCGACGTGGATCGCAATCATCTCAACAAGGCGGCCGAGCTTGCGCCGGAAGCCCGGCGCTACACCGACTGGCGCGAGATGCTGGCTAAAGAGGGTGATCAGATCGACTCGCTAAACGCCTCGGTGCCCGACCACATGCATCTGCCGATCGCTCTGACGGCGATGCGCGCCGGCAAGCACGTCTATTGCCAGAAGCCGCTCTGCCACGACGTAGCCGAGTGCCGTATTCTGGCCGACACAGCGCGCAAGACCGGCGTGATCACGCAGCTCGGCACCCAATACGCTTCCGGCATGGGCGACCGCATGGCTGTGCAGTGGCTGCGCGAAAGACATATAGGCGATGTGCAACGCGTGATACTCTGCTCTAATCGGCCCGGCGCGATTGATGAATACCGGCTGGTAGGGCCGCGGCCGGCTAAAGGCGAGCCGATTCCGGAACACCTGTCGTGGGATCTTTGGCTCGGTACGGCGCCGGTGCGCGAGTACGCTCCGAAAATATATCATCCCGCAAAGTGGCGGGCCTGGCAGGATTTCGGCACGGGCTGGTCGGGCGACATCGGCTGCCACATATTCGATGCGGTCTGGAAAGGCATGGAGATGGGAGCGGCCGCGCCGTTGACGGTGACCGCCGAGGTTCAAGAGTCGTGGAAGAAAGATGCGGCACGCCGCAGAGATGTCTGGCCGCAGAGCGACCATATCACATGGCGCTTCCCCGGCAACAGCTACACCGGCGGCAAGGAGTTCAACATCGAGTGGTTTGACGGCCTGATCTATCCGCCCGCCGACGTGCAGGCCATGGCCAAGGAAGTCGGGTTTGAAGAGTATCCGGCTGAGTCTGCGATGGTGATAGGCACAGAAGGCGCGTTGCTGCTGCCGCACACCTCGGGCCCGGTGCTGCTGCCTAAAGACAAGTTCGCTGGGCACCCCAAGCCTAAACTCGATGCCCGCAACCACTACCACCACTTCCTGGACGCCTGTCTGGGCGGGGAGATGTGCGAGTCGCACTTCGAGCAGGTCGGACCGATGACCGAAACGATCCTGCTCGGCACAGTCGCTATCCGCGTACCGGACACATTGCTGAAATGGGATCCAAAACGGCTGCGCGTTAGCAACTCCGAAACAGCCGACAAGTTACTGCGGCGCGAGTATCGCAAAGGCTGGGAAGTGTAGAGTTTAAAGGGACACGATGAATACAGATGTTTTGATTCTGAACACGGCGGTCTTGGATTTGCGCAGCCCGGATTTCGCGTTCGCCGACAAACTGGCGGGCGCGGGCGGACTGGCCAAATGCGCCACGGTTGACATGCCGCCTTACACGCAGGCACAGATCAAGGCATACATTGACAATGGATGCGCCTCTGCGGGAGGTCCGGGCAACACCGCACCGCTGCAGGCGCGGGCCGGACTTAAGGTCGCGGTGGGCGTCAATCTGGGGAAGGGCGAATACGGCGGGTTCGATATACAAGGGCGCTTTTTTCATG
Source organism: Kiritimatiellia bacterium (assembly GCA_028701555.1). GTDB lineage: Bacteria > Verrucomicrobiota > Kiritimatiellia > RFP12 > UBA1067 > JAQVQN01. The sequence continues at coordinate 4,256 of JAQVQN010000221.1, forward strand.
ACAAGCTCGCGTCTAACGGCGTCGACATGTCCGCCACCGTGGTCCACCCGGCACTGCCAACCGGAACGACTTTCATTCATGAGGTCCCCAGCGGCGAACGCGGCGGCATCACCTACTTTCCCAACGCCAACAACGACTTTGATTTTGAAGCATTCAAGCCGCACGTTTCGCGTTTTGCGCCGAGTGTCATGTACTACATGTACTCCGGCCTGTCTGATCGCGGCGATGCCCATGGCGGGCGTGACCTTGCGGAATTCGTAGCCTGGTGCCGTGCCCAAGGCTGTGTAACGATTGTTGACAGCCACACTTTGACCGGTAACCCGCAAGAACTGATATCCGCTGGTGCGTCGGTGCCGGCTTACCGTCTGCTGGAGCCGCTGCTGGGCGAATTGGACATCTTTTTCACCTCGGCGGACGAGGCGCGCATGATCCGCAACACGCTGGAGCCGGATAACGATGCCAAACTTCTGGACACGCCTGCCACGATCATGTCTTTTCTAGAGTTCGTTGCA
>JAQVQN010000222.1 GCA_028701555.1 Kiritimatiellia bacterium
ATCATCTTTCTTCTGAAGATTCGTGCGGATCTGAAAGCTGTCTCTGTAGTGCTTGCTGCTGTGGAATCGCTCGTCGTAGACTTGCATCAACAACGTGCGGACCTCGGAGGCACTCTCCATCAACTCCCAATTGCGACCCTTGATCATACCATCCAATAGCAGTTCAAATGCCGCCATTATCCACCTCCCATTGCACACAGTCCTATATTTTAATAATTTTCGCCTGAGCCGGTGCCATTCGTACGGTCAAGTGCATTGTGTCCATCCTTCCTCTATACTTTTAGGCTTGAGCAGAGGGGTTCCGGGCCGAACTGCAGGGTTCTTTCGCTGCCAGCTCGCGTAGGGCTTCTGCGGCTTTGATCAGGCGGGGGATGTCGGCTGGGGGGATGGGTTTGGTGACGCGGAACTTGGTCACGTAGTCGGAAATCTGTTCGGCGCAGATGCAGTGGACGGCAGCGGTGGTGCCCCATTTGGCGTCGACGCGGGTGCGCATGAAGGCAAAGACGCATTGGACGTAGGGGTCGAGCTTGGTGAGGGCCTTGAAACGGCCTTTCAGGTCCATCACGCGGCGTGTGAAGTAGCGGATCTGGGGCTTATCGGTCGGCCGGCCGTTGTAAAGGAGTTCGCCCTTGCCGTCGGGGGTGACCGTGCCGCGCCAGTTCTTGACGTCGATGGCGAAGACGCCGCTCGGCCCCACGATCAGGTGGTCGATGTTGCCGTAGCTGTCCGCGAAGTCGAGATCATTAATTACGGTGTACGTGTCGGGCAAATCCTTCAGGAACTTAACAAACTCGAATTCGCCGGCGGCGCCGTCCTGTTCCATCCGAGATAGGCGGATCTGCTTGTCGAAGAGTTTCTCGAACAGTTTGAAGGCGGGCACGGCCACGGCTAAGGCCAGGACTGCCCAGAGCGAACTCCAGAGGCTGCGGCGGCCCCAGATGAACCCGGACACCCAACCGAGAAGAAAGATCGCGACCGTGAAGGAGATGAAGAATGCCATGATGGCGTTCAACCGGCGGTTGATCGCCTTCTCCTTCTGAAAGCCGCCTGCTGTTCCGATGAAGTTCGCCATATTGTCCTTACGAACGTGTGCTCTCTATGTGTTGATTTCTCTTCAGTCGGATGCCCAGCGGTAGCCGGGGCGCATGGGATCAATCCCATATTTTAATAATTTTCACCTAAGCCAACATCCATAACACCATTTCACCCCGGCCACCACATCAACCAGGACGATATTGTGAAAACGGGATGACCCCTACCGAATTTCTCACCATTTAACTATCACTTTATGCCCCTCGTGTCTAGACCTTTTACAGGGACATTGTTTGCCCCTAACCTCCACCGGCCGCGATTCATTTTCAACGGGATTGGGGCCGGATCAGGGTTTTTGGGTCGGACCACGGGATCGGGTTGAAGGTTCGGGGGTTGGCCGCTTCAGGCATAATCAAAACATATAAATTGCCTAGATGAAACCGGACGGCTCACGACACGTTCGCCCTCCAGGGAAGGCGGAATCGTCGTGGCCCCCCCTTGGCCACGAAATAGCATGTATAAAGCCCCTTGCCCATGCGGAAATGTAATTGTCGTCAGCCATCTGAAATTGCGCCGCGCCGGCCAGGCGGCCAAGGCGCGGGCCACGTTGGCGGCGCGGTCCGACCTGCCGGTCTAACACCCTTCGCTGCCTTCGTGTCCTTCGTGATGCCGAACGTCCGCCTACGCCGGGCATCGGCGCGGGAAAAAGCGGTCAAGGGCCTGACCGCCCTACCAAGAAATGTGCCAAGGCGGCCAAGGCGCGGGCCGCCCCTACCGGGGAATGTGCACGCAGTTCGGCTGCTATCCGGCTTCGCTGAAGTTGAAATCATTCGCCGAGCAGGTCATGCACCGCGCGCCAGCCGGCCGCGCGGACACCGGGACACAACGGCATGGGCGCCGCGTGCTCCGCCGTGTCGGCATGCACAACCGCCGCTTGCGGCACGCAGCGCCGCTTCATTGCCTCCGCCAGCCGGGTCAGGGAGCGCGCATCGTCCGGCATGGGCGTGCGGGTGGCCTTGGCCTCAATCAACAGCAGGCGGCGATCGCCTTCGTCCACCACGAAATCAACCTCCAGCCCCTGACGGTCGCGGAAGTAGTACAACCCCCGTTCGCGCCCCCGATTCAGGCGGTGCTTGACAATCTCGGCGGCGACCAGTCCCTCGAACAGCGGTCCGCGGAAAGGCGAGCTTGCCAGGGACGCTTCGTCCCGGATTCCCAGCAGCGCGGCCGCCAGCCCGGAGTCCGCGAAATAGAGATTGGGCGTCTTGACAATCCGTTTGCCGAAATTCTCGTAGTAGGGCGGTATCAGGATAATCTGCATGGTGACCTCCAGGATGCCCAGCCATTGGGTGATGGTTGGGACGCTGACTCCCAGCGGCGCGGCCAGATCGGTCTTGTTGAGCATCTGGCCGCAACGGCTGGCGAGCAGCCCCAGGAAACGGCGGAAGGTCGCAAGATCGCGGATCGAGGTGACAGCGCGCACGTCGCGTTCGAGATAGGTCTGCACATAGGAGCGGAACCAGATATCCGCCACGCCGGGCGCGGCCAGCACTTCCGGAAAACCTCCCCGCAACAGGGTCATGGCCGGCACTTCTTCGGCGGAAAAAGGCAGCAGCGAGAATACGGCCGCCCGCCCCGCCATGGACTCGGTGACGCCCTTCATCAACGGCGCTTCCTGCGATCCGGTCAGCAGCCACTTCCCTTTGTGTTCCGGCTGGCGATCAATGCGGGCGCGCACATAGGCAAACAACTCTGGCGCGTTCTGTATCTCATCGAGAATGACGGGGAGCGTGAGACTGTCCAGAAACGACCGGGGGTCGGCCCGGACCCTGGCCACAACATCCGGATCCTCGAGCAGCACATGCCGGCAGGCGGGGAACAGATGACGCAGCAGCGTGGTCTTGCCGGAACGCCTGGGTCCCGTCACCAGCACGGCGGGAAAGTGCCCGACCGCCCGCCGCACCTCCATCTCCAAAGTTCGCGTTCTGTATTTCATGTGTCTTTTATAAACCTCTAGTTTAGAATTGTCAACATCTAAAGTTTTGGGTTTAGTATTTAGAAACATCTATTTCAAGCAAGCAGTTTGCGCATTTTCAACCCCATGTAACGGCATTCACCAGTACCAGAACTCCTTGGAGAAACCGTCGAAGAAGGGGAAGAATGCCAGATGAACGAGTCGCACTGTCGGTCCGGACGTTGTCGGCAAGCGGATATCGCGGATATCGCGGTTCGCGGATATCGCGGTCAAGCCGGCGTAAATCTCTGCAAAGATGGGTGTTACATCTACCAACCGGCTGTTTTAATCGCTTAAAAGCTGTTTTTTTGTCTGAAATCAGTCCTGTAAGCAACCGGTGGCCAATGCCGGAATAAAACTGGATGAAAGTGGCGGTTTGAAAATGGATGTTCTTTTGTTGGATATTCTTCATATCCATTCATGAAAATCTTACGGTCTTGGGGTCGGACCACGGGATCGGGTTGAAGGTTCGGGGGTTGGCCGCTTCAGGCATAATCACTGGCGTCCCATAAAGGACGCCAAGGCTGAAGGTTATTAGACTGAAGGCTGTAGGTTAAAACTCCGAAAAACATCGGCAAAAAACCGGAACGGTGTTTTCCGATCCGATGCTTGAAATCCGCGGTTTTCCTATAGTCTTCAGTCTTCAGTCTTCAGCCTTCAGCCTGAGCATCCTGTGGGATGCTAATGAAAATGTCCGGATGAAACCGGACGGCTCACGATCCGTTAGCCCTCCATCGGAAACCGGCAGGGCGGAGGCAGAGACGGCTCACCGCAGCAGATGCCGCACACCGGCTTTCGCCGGGCTTATGCGCGGAAAGAAAGAAAGGCGGCCAAGGCGCAGTCCGCGCTGGCGGCGCTTGCCGCCCTACCTGGGAATGTGTATGCAGTTCGGCTGCATTACGTACTCACACGGCCGCCCTTTTCGCCTTCCAACAGGTACTGCCAGACGGGCACGATCTCGACAAGTCCTGCGGGCGTGTCCAAACGGCGGGGACCGTCGTCCATGGTCACCAGCAGCGCGCGGCTGTCGGGCCGCTCGCGGAGTGCTTCGCGCAGTGCCGCCAGCTCGCGGGCCAGGGTCTCACTGCCCTCGGGCGCCTGAAATGCGACTTGGGCCAGGGTCAATCGTCCTTCGCCGTCACGCCAGACAAAGTCAACTTCGCGGCCCGACCGCGTCCGGTAGTAATACAGTTCACGGCCGCGACGCCGGCCGTCTACAAACACGATGTTTTCGAGCAGATGCCCGTCGTTGACCAGGATGCCGGTGGAGGTTGAGCGCACGAGCGCATGGTCCACGGCATAAATTTTCTTGGCGTTAGCATGCTGGCGGCTGAGCGAGGCATCGAACAGCCGCAGCGTGAACAGGGCGTAGGCGTCTTCCAGCCAGTTAAGGACATCGCCGACAAATGCCTTGCTCACGCGGTGATCGAGCGACTTCAGGAAGCCGGTCAGGGAGTTGATCGTATAAAGTGAGGCCGCCGAGTTGAGCAGGCGATAGGCCATGTCGCGTACGGCGCGGGGGTGCAGGGCGTCATGGCGGTCTACCACGTCGCGGAACACCATGGTCTTGAAGTAGTCCTGGTGTATCATGACCCGGAGCGGAGTATCGGCATCCATGACCTCCGGGAAGCCGCCGGCCCTCCAGTATCCGTTAAAGGCCTTGCGAACACACAGCCGCGCCTGCTGCCCGCGCAAGTCGGCGGCCACACCTTTGGC
>JAQVQN010000223.1 GCA_028701555.1 Kiritimatiellia bacterium
TGCGCAATAAGGTTGACCACCGGCTATTACTACACGCCCGACAACAAAATGATCCACGGGCAGGGTATTGTGCCGGATGTAGAGGTTGTGGTGCCGCAGTCGGAGTGGAGGCAGGCGCAGCGCAAGAGGCTAATCGAGGATATGCCCGGGGCTGTTCCGGGGGGCATGGCTAAAATGGTCGATGGCGTCAAAGACGAGCAGCTCGAAAGGGCCTGTTCGATTCTTAAGGGAGCCAGGATCATCAACGGGGGATGAAGCTACGGCGGGTTGATATGGTTGTACTGGGGATTGAGACTTCATGTGATGAGTCGGCCGCCGCGGTCGTTAGGGGCGGAACCGAGGTGTTGTCGAGCGTGGTTTTTAGCCAGGTGGCACTGCATCAGCCTTACGGCGGAGTTGTGCCTGAAATTGCCTCGCGCAGTCATGTTGAAAAGATATCGGGCGTGATCCGTGATGCCATGACCGGAGCTTTCGCGCCTTCCGGGGCAACGGATGCGGCCTTTGACCCTGCCTGGTGGGACGGTGTGGACGCGGTGGCTGTGACCTACGGCCCTGGGCTTGCCAGTTCCCTGATAGTCGGGCTTTCGGCGGCCAAGGGTCTGGCGCTGCGGCTGAAGAAACCGTTGATCGGCATCAATCACATCGAGGCCCATATACACTCGGTTTTCCTCTCGCCGGGAGCACCGCCGCCTTCCGAGGCCTTTCCGCTGATGGCGTTGGTGGTATCGGGGGGGCACACCTGTTGGATCGAGATGCCGCGTCCGGGAGTTTACCGCCTGACTGGGCAGACGTTGGATGATGCCGCTGGCGAGGCTTTCGACAAGGCTGCCAAACTGTTGGGGTTGGGTTATCCGGGAGGTCCGGCGATTGATAGAGCTGCGGCAGCCGCCAAAAGTTTTGATGTTGCGGCTTTCCCAAAAGGGGCGCCGCGTCGGGGCAATCCCGCACTTGGCGCATTGCGCGCTGAAATGTGCGTTAGCTTCAGCGGCTTGAAGACTGCGCTGATGTACCGCCTGCGCGAGGCCCCGCCTGAGAATGAAGAGCATATCGCCGGGATCGCCGCAGCTTACCAGGAAGCGATTGTGGCGGCATTGGCGGAGCGCAGCGAGCGGGCACTGCGTGATGGCTGTTACCGCGCTCTCGCGGTCGGCGGGGGAGTATCGCTCAACCGGCGTCTGCGTGAGCGGTTGCGTCAGGTGGCGGACGAGGCTGGAGTGCGCTTGCTGTTGGCCGAGCCGCGATTTTGCGGAGACAACGCGGCGATGATCGCCGGCCTGGCCGGTTTCGGAGGCGGCGTGAGGGGGTCGGCGGCGTTGGGGCTGGACGTCGCGCCGGCGCTGGAGACCGGATGGTAGCTGGGTTTTGCTTTTTCAGCGGCACATAAACACCTATTGACCTAATGACCTAAATCTGGCATCCCGATTGAATGCCAGTGTAAAATTGTATGAAAATTAAGCTGTTTATCTTGTGCCTGTGTGTCACGCTGCTTTCGTTCAGCGTTGCCGCCGCTGATCGTTTGGTTGTGGCCTGCTGGAACGTCGAGAATCTTTTCGACACTGAAGATGATCCTCTGAATAAGGGAGATGACGGATACACGCCGCGCGGCTGGATGCGTTGGACCGAGGCTCGCTACGAGCTTAAACTTCAGCACCTTGCCGATGTCATAGCGCAGATGCGTCCAGACATTCTTGGTTTGACTGAGATAGAGAACCGGGGTGCGCTCGAGGACTTGATCAGGACTTTAAAAAAACGCCATGGTTACGAAATGCCTTACATACTACATCGTGACGGTGATGAAAAGCGTGGCATCGATGTGGCGATAATTTCGAAACACGAGGCCGTGGCCACGAATTGGATCCAGTCGGCCACAGGCCAGCGCGAGGTTCTGGCTGGCGATTTTGTCATCGGCGGGCGCGCTCTGACGGTACTGGTGAACCACTGGAAATCGCAATTGGGCAAAAAGGACGAAAGCGACGAGATGAGGCGAAACGAGGCTTTGACCGTCAGAGCGTACCTGGACCAGCGTCTGACGATAGATCCTGCGGCAGCGATAATGGTGGCCGGTGATTTTAACGACATGCCTGAGTCGCCGATACTGGTGGAAGCGGCTGGCTTCGTGCTCGACGAGCTGCTGGTGCGCGGAGACCCAAACGGAAAGTTGCTTTATAACCTCACAGGGACATTGGCTGAAGGGCAGCGTGGGAGCTATTATTACGCTCCTAAACAGCAGTGGAACACATTGGACGCGATCATTGTATCGCGAAGCATGTTGACGGAGGTTAAGCCCCATGCGTCGTGGGGGGTGATTTTCGACAGCTACGAGATCTTTAAGTCCGAGGCGCAGCTTGACAAGGAGGGGCATCCGTTGCCTTTCCGCCGTGTGCGCAACAAAACGGTCGGTGACGTATACTTTACCGGATACTCAGACCACTTTCCCGTGCGCGTCACGCTCTACGCGCGATGAAGGTGGCAAGGGAAGCGGCATTCGGCGTAGCTTTTGTTCGGGCTGATGCTGTGGCCGGGAGGGACGGAACGAGGTGGAAACTTAGGTAAAATCTGTGAACGGCGGTTTGCAATGGCAGCGGTGTTAGCTTATACTGTCACGCCTATGAAGGTTCAGGTTTTACCATCTTTGTTGGCGGCGGATTTCGGACGGTTGGCGAATGAGATCAGGCGTGTCGAGGCTTCTGGCGCGGATGCTCTGCATCTGGATATAATGGATGCGCATTTCGTGCCCAATCTCAGCTTCGGGCCGGATATAGTGAGCTTGGCGCGGCGGGTCTGCCCTGACCTTTACCGCCATACGCACCTGATGATGACACGACCGGACCTTTACAGCGGGCGTTTCGTGGAGGCCGGGTCGCAGACGGTGCAGATCCATGCCGAGGCGGACTGTGATATCTGGGGCGCTTTGGCAGCGATTCGCGCGGACGGTGTGCGAACTGGCTTGGTGCTGCGGCCGCAGACCCCGGTGTCAACGCTATTTCCCTACCTGAGCCTTTGCGACGAGGTGCTTTTCATGACAGTCAATCCGGGTTACGGCGGTCAGGCCTTTATGGACGAGGTATTGCCGAAAATCAGCGTCTTGCGTCGGCACGCCGATGCCAGCGGCGCGAACGGGCTGGAGATCATGGTTGACGGCGGCATCAATTTCGAGACGGCCGAGTTGTGCGCGGCATATGGTGCAAACCAGTTCGTGGCCGGCAGCTTTCTTTTTAAACAGCAGGAGATGGGGGCGGCGGTGACGCGCTTAAGGGAGATTTGCGAAAAGGCTTATGGAACAAACCTTAGATAACATCCGCAATTTTTGTATTATCGCCCACATTGACCATGGCAAAACCACGCTGTCCGACCGTATCTTGGAATTGACCAAGACGATCGAGATGCGCGACATGCGCGAGCAGACGTTGGACGCGATGGATCTGGAGCGCGAGCGCGGCATCACCATCAAGTCGCATCCAGTCTCGATGGTTTACACCGCGCAAAACGGCAAGACCTACCAGTTGAACCTGATCGACACGCCGGGGCATGTGGATTTCGCCTACGAGGTCTCGCGCAGCATGGGTGCCTGCGAAGGGGCGGTGCTGGTGGTGGATGCCGCGCAGGGGGTAGAAGCCCAGACCGTGGCTAACGCCTATCTGGCGATCGACAACAATCTTGAAATCATCCCAGTGCTGAATAAAGTAGACTTGCCCGGCGCGGACGTGGACGATGTCGCGCACCAGATTGAGGATGTTTTGGGTATACCGGTGGATCATCCCATACATATTAGCGCCAAGACCGGCGTAGGCGTGCAGGCAGTACTGGAGGCGGTGGTGGCGCGAGTGCCGCCGCCCACAACGCGCGGTAAAGACGCGACCTTGCGCGCGCTGGTTTTCGATTCGGTTTTCGACATCTACCGCGGAGTTATCACCTATGTGCGGGTGGTGGACGGCAGCATCCGCGTGAATGACCAGATTCTTTTCGCGGGCAGCGGCCTGACCACGCAGGTGCGCGAGGTCGGCATTTTCAGTCCGGACCAGAAGCCGGTACCTATACTTGAAGCCGGGCAGGTCGGGTATTTGGTCGGCACTATCAAAGACCCGGCCGACATCAAGATCGGTGACACAGTGACAACGGCCAAGGACGGTGCGACGGAGCTGCTGCCGGGGTTCAAAGACGTTCGACCGATGGTTTTCAGCGGGGTGTATCCGGTCAGCACTGATGAGTACATCAAGGTGCGCACAGGTCTTGAGAAACTGCACCTGAACGACGCTGCCTTCACCTTCCATCCCGAAAGCTCGGTAGCGCTGGGCTTCGGCTTCCGTTGCGGTTTTCTGGGGCTTTTGCACATGGAGGTGGTGCTGGAACGCTTGCGCCGCGAGTTCGATCTGGACATCATCAGCACTCACCCTTCGGTTATCTACAAAATCCTGCTGCGCGATGGCAAGGATATGGATATCGACAATCCTGTGCATTTGCCGGATGTAACCAATATCGAGAGGATTGAGGAGCCGATGATCAAGGCCACGATCATCTGCCCCAGCTCTTGTATCGGCGACGTGATGCGCATAGTGCTGGAACGGCGCGGAGAGGTCAAGGCCACGGAAAGCCTTGACGCACGACGCGTGATAATAATATGCACGCTGCCGCTGAATGAGGTGTTGATCGATTTTCACGATATGCTCAAGAGCGTCAGCCACGGTTATGCATCCATGGATTACGAGCCGGCAGGATATCTTGAGAGCGAGATCGTCAAGATGGA
>JAQVQN010000224.1 GCA_028701555.1 Kiritimatiellia bacterium
GCAATCCCTGAAAGCACGGGCTCCGATACTGGCGACCGAGTCAGGGATGACTATGCGCTCAAGCCCGATACAACCTTCAAAAGCGCCCATGCCGATTTTGGTCACAGCACTTCCGAAAGAAACATCGTGCAGTCGAAAACAGTATTTGAAGGCATTGTCGTCAATACGGGTTACTGATTCGGGCAGCGATATCTTGGCTAGGCTGCGGCATGACCGGAAGGCCTCGACGCCGATGTGGCCAATCGCTTTGCCGAGCGCGATATCGGTCAGATTGATGCAATCGCGGAAAGCGCTGGAACTTATGTTGGTAACGTTGTTTCCGAGCGTCACTCTGGCCAGTGACCGGCAGCCTGCGAAAGCCCAAGTACCTAAATTTGTGACATTATTGGGGATGTTGATTTGCGGCAGGAGCTGACAGTTGAAAAAGGCACCGTCGGCGATCTCGTTCACACCGTAGCCGAGCTGCAACTCCGAAAGTCGGGCACAGTCCCTGAAAGCCTGCTGGCCGATGGTCTGCAACGTGTTGGGCAGCGTCAGGCCGGTGATATGCATACAGCCTCTGAAGGCGGAGGTGCCGATGCGCGTGACCGGGTAACCGCCGAGCGAGTTCGTGACCGCCAACCTGCCTGTGTATGCCGTTTTGAAACCGACGATCATGGCGGAGTTGCTGGATATCACGTAAGTGTAGTCGCCGGATTGCAGGGCTTCGGCGGGAGCCGAGCAAAAAATTGCCGCTGTCAGGCAGAGTACGTACAGATATCGGGTAAAATAGCGGATGCCTCGGCGCGGCATAAATATTGAAAGGGCTAGGTTAATCATGTTTGAAGGCCTTATTAATACTTCAACAAAAGATCCAGCATTTTGCGGTCGAGTTTGTGACCGTGGAAATTTTCATATTGCACATCCGCACGGCCGCTGTCTATTATGCCGAAGGCACCGCTGAAATTCCATAAGGCCCAACCCAGTCCATGCTCCTGCCACAATTTCAGGTTGTCCTCCATCCATGCCAAGACGATGGAGTGCGGGGTGAACCGGTGTGCACCGAACTCGCCGACCATGGTGTAGACACCCGCGTCGAAGGCTGGCTGCCAAGGGTCAAGCGAGTTTTTGCGCAGATAGCCAATGCCGTCAAGTGCTCCTTCGGGCGGTGCGAATGGTGTGCGGGAGTCAAAGCCTTGGAAACGCATGATAGAGTTGGTCTGGCCCCATTCCCGGCTGAGCGACAGGCTGGCAGTGTGGCCTTCTGGACTAATGATTTCCAGACTGGCCAGACTCAGCCAGTCGCCGGACGCGAGACTGATGGACAGGCGGTGCGCGCCTTGCGGCAAAGCGGCCTTGAGATCACCTAGGTAACAGCCTTGACGGATGTTCCACTCGGCGCGGTGGACGACATTGGACCAATGCTCATCCTCGCGGGGCTCCAGTTCCTGGGCCAACACCACTGTGCCGTCCGCATCTGCTCGCAAACTGACACGGCCAGAGACCATCATGGTCTTGAGAGAGAGCGTCGAGGACGGTATATTCTCGATCAGCAGCGGCACGTTAAGCGGGGCCTTGGCCGGCCCGTATAGAAAACCGTTGGCCTGTGGCCGTGGCGGCCAGACTGGCTCCTCGTCTGGAATAGTGACCCAGCTCGCGCGGTAGTGTGAGATAGACATCGGCTTGTAGCCGCGCATGGCCTGTCCGATATTGAGCTTAAAGAGCGACAGGGCCGGAACGCTGCCCCAGCGGATGCCGTCGGCCATGATGAACCGCGATGGATCTTCCGCCCGAATTGCCGCCACCAGCGCGGTCGCCACCTTTTCGTAAGCCTCTTCGCTGATCTTGGCGGGTTCGTTGAAGAGGTTAAAGCTGAGTTCTTCGGAGGGGATGTTCTTGTAACGCCGCGAGAAAAAGGCCCAGTGCTGACAGCAGACGCGCAGGGCTTCGGGGTCGGTGAACAGGTCGCGTGGCTCGGGTGGCTGGGCGACGGTGTAGCCCGGCGCACGGTGGAAGCAGAGTTGCACATGCAGCTTGTGTTTACGACCGAGCTCAACGGCCTTGTCGATCTCGGCTATGACAGCCTCGTCGATACTCTCCCAATTCTGGTCCTTGATCCAGAAGCGGTAATCCATGGGCAGGCGGACGAAGTTGAAGCCCAACTCGCTGATCAGCCGGAAATCCTCTTCTGGAAAATGGCCGGGCGACATTGAGGAGTCTTTGACGAACATGCCCAGAAGGTTGAATCCTCGCCAGCGTTCAAGCGGGCGCCAATTGCTACTCTGCGTTTCGGATATAGCAACGGCGGAGATAGTCGCCGCCAGAAAAAAGGCAGGCAGTTTCATTATAATCATCCCAATATTCCAGTATTCCAGTGTCCCAGCTAGGCTACACTATGCTGTCGACAAGCTTGTCTGCGATGCCGGTGTAGGTGGCGGGGCTGAGCGACATCAGCCGTTGTTTGTCGGCTTTCGGTATATCGAGGCTCTGGATGAAGCGGAGCATGCTGTCGGAATTGACCTGTTTTCCGCGGGTCATCTCTTTCAACTGCTCGTAAGGGTTGGGTTTGCCGAGCTTGCGCATCACGGTCTGCACCGGTTCGGCCAGCACCTCCCAGGACGCATCTAGATCCTCGGTGAGCCGGGCGGCGTTGACCTTGAGTTTGCCGAGTCCTTTCAGGGTGGAAAGACATGCAAGCAGGGAATAGCCGATACCGACGCCCATGTTGCGCAGCACGGTCGAGTCGGTCAGGTCGCGCTGCATGCGCGAGACCGGAAGCTTGCGCGCCATATGCTCCAGCACCGCGTTGGCCAGCCCTAGGTTGCCTTCGCTGTTCTCGAAGTCGATGGGGTTGACCTTGTGCGGCATGGTCGAAGACCCTACCTCGCCCTTGACGGTCTTCTGTCCCAGATATCCCAGGGAAATGTAAGACCATATGTCGCGGTTGAGGTCTAGCAGCACGGTGTTCCAGCGGGTCAGGGCATCGAACATTTCGGCAATGCAGTCATGCGGCTCGATCTGCGTGGTCAGATCGTTGCGGAGCAGGCCAAAGCGCTCTTTGATGACACGGTCCGCGAGCATCTCCCAGTTTACATCTGGATACGCAGTCACATGCGCATTGAAATTGCCGACAGCGCCGTTCATTTTAGCGGTTATGACCACGGAATCTATCTGTGCGGCCTGGCGGCGTAGACGCGCGACAAAAACGGCCAGTTCCTTGCCCAGGGTGGTGGGGGATGCCGGCTGGCCGTGGGTTCGCGCCAGCATGGCCACCGCGCGGTTTTCGCCGGCAAGTGCTGCCAGAGAGTCGGTCAGGCTATCCTGCACGTCGCGCAGCACTTTCATGCCGTCGCGCAGCATCAGGCCGTGCGCCAGATTGTTGATGTCCTCCGAGGTACAGGCGAAATGCACGAATTCGCCGAGGTCCGCGAGCGAGGTTTCGGCTATCCGTTCCTTGATGAAATACTCAACGGCTTTGACGTCATGGTTGGTTACAGACTCGATGGCCTTGACCCGGCGCGCGTCCTCCAGGGAAAAATTGCTCACGAGAGTGCGCAGATAATCCTTTTCCGTGTTGGTCAAAGGGCGCGCCTCTTTCACGGCAGGCGCATCACACAAAGCCTCCAGCCAAGCGGCCTCTACCGCCACGCGCCGCTTTATCAGGCCGTACTCTGAAAATATTTCCCGCAGTGCTTCCAGTTTGGATCCGTAGCGTCCGTCCAAAGGTGAAAGAGCCAGAAGCAGGTCAATGGAAGACATTGGAGACACCTGTAGGAGTTAGAAGTTAGGAGTTAGAAGTTAAGAGGGAAGAGTGAAGAGTGAAGAGGAATGAGTTAATAACAAACGCTCAACGTTTAATGAATAATAGGTTAGAGGGCTGGGGTGTCGTGGAAAAGCTGGAGGGCGTCGGACGGTTTCATGCCTTGGTGCACGACCGCGCCAACGGCCTTGATCATGGCGGTAGGCTTTTCCGACTGGAACACATTGCGTCCCATGTCGACGCCTGCGGCGCCGCTTTGGATGGCCATGTAGGCCAGTTCCAAGGCCTCCTGTTCCGGCAGCTTTTTGCCGCCGGCGATCACGATCGGCACAGGACAGCAGGCCACGACCTTTTCGAAACCTTCGGTATAGTAGGTTTTGACGATGTTGGCACCGTTCTCGGCGCAGATGCGCGCGGCCAAGCCGAAATAACGGGCATCACGCACCATGTCCTTGCCAACGGCGGTCACGCCCATAACAGGGATGCCTGCCGCCAGGCCATCGTCCACTGCTTGGTAGAGGTTGGCGATGGTGTCGGCTTCGGTGGACTGATCGCCGACGGCCACCATCACGGCGATGGCCGAGGCGTTCAGGCGCACCGCATCCTGGACATCGATGACCACGTTATGGTTCAGTTCGGTCAGAATCGAGGTGCCGGCGTCCGAGCGCAGGCAGACCGGTTTGCGGCTGGTAGGGGGAACCAGAGAACGCAAAACGCCGCGTGTGCACATCAGGCAGTCAGCATGCTCGACCAAAGGCAGTATGCTTAAGTCGATGCGTTCTACGCCAGAGGTGGGGCCCATGATGAAACCGTGGTCGAACGCCAGCATCACGGTCTTGCCGGTGGCGGGGTTGAAGATGCGGCTGAGGCGGTCTTTCATGCCCCAGTCGAGGTGCGCGGAACCTTTCAGGAAAAAACCGTCCGCCTGCTGCGCAATGCCTATGCCGTATTCTCTGCCGTCGCGGATGTCGTCAAGATCTGCCATGATAAATTCCCTTTTATTT
>JAQVQN010000225.1 GCA_028701555.1 Kiritimatiellia bacterium
TTCGAGCGTGGCTGTCGACATGGAGCAGGCGGGTTATGCGGCCGCCGAGCTGTTGGACAAACTGATGCGCAAAACCCTGCGCGGGCAGCAGAGCGTGATCTTCAAGCCGCAGGAGGTAGTTACCCGCGCCTCCACGCAACGCCTGCAGGTCAACGACCGTCTGGTGATCCGTGCGCTGGAATACATCCGCATCAACGCCGGCCTGAACATCCGCGTATCCGACGTGGCGGACCATGTCGACGTGACCCCGCGCTGGCTGGAAAAACGCTTCGCGCAGACTCTGGGGCGTTCGACCATGGATGAGATTCACCGTGTGCGCATGGCCACCGTCAGATCGCTGGTCTCCGACACAGAACTAGCTTTTGCGGAAATCGCGCGGCGCTGCGGCTTCACCGGAGCCAACCACCTCGGCGTGCTCTTCCGCCAAGCCACAGATATGACCATGAGCGAATACCGTGAGCGATATCGTTCCCTCTGAACGCGGATTTTGCCCGTAACCGTTGTCCGAGCGGGCTTGCGTTTTTTTATCATCCGCGCTTTAATATTGATCTTCTGTTAAAACCATTTCACCGCACGATTATCACTCTTATTTGCCAATCAAGGAGAAAGCTCATGTCAACTGTAGTCAGCGGCACACTTTTCGACCCCTTCGTACAAACTCTCAAAGGCGTGTGCATCTCCATCTCGGAGGCAGGTGTGATCGAGTCCGTCTCCCCCGACAGCAAACCCGGTAAAGGATTTATCCTGCCGGGCTTCGTTGACGCCCATGTGCACATCGAAAGTTCGATGCTGGCCCCCGCTGCTTTTGCACGCGCGGCTGTGATCCACGGCACGCTGGCCGCCGCGGCGGACCCGCACGAAATCGCCAATGTCCTCGGCAAAGCTGGCGTGGAACTGATGTTGCGGCTGGCCGCACAAACCCCCTTCGTGTTCGGTTTCGGTGTGCCGTCCTGCGTTCCCGCCACACCGTTCGAGACCGCCGGAGCGAATCTGGGGCCCGAAGCTGTCGAGGCCCTGCTGGACCTGCCGGGGGTCACCCACCTCGCCGAGATGATGAACGTGCCCGGCGTCCTCAACCATGACCCTGCGGTCATAGCTAAACTCGCCTCTGCGCACAGACGCGGCCTGCCGTGTGACGGCCACGCACCCGGTCTCAACGGTGAAAGCCTGCGGGCGTACGCCGCCGCCGGCATCACAACCGACCATGAAAGCCTGACACTGGAAGAGGCTCGCGAAAAGATCGACGCAGGCCTGAAAGTTTTGATCCGCTACGGTTCCGCCGCGCGCCGCTTTGAAGAGTTCCTTCCGCTGCTCGCCGCGCATCCGGAAATGTGCATGTTCTGCAGCGACGACAAACATCCCGACGACCTGCTGAATGACCACATCAACCACATCGCAACAGCCGCCCGCCGCGCTGGCATACCTCTCGCCGCAATCATCCAGGCCGCCTGCGTCAATCCAGTCCGTCACTACCGCCTGCCGCTGGGACTGCTACAAGTAGGCGACAGTGCCGATTTCCAAATTGTGGACGATCTTGAATCCTTCCGTCCGCGCGAGGTCTGGCTGCGCGGTCGGACTGTCGCGCGCGACGGGATCTCGCTGCTCGACCACGGCGTTCCCGAGATCCAAAACAATTTTGCCGCACTGCCACTCGCGCCGGAAACCCTGCGCATACCGGACATCGGTACAAACCTAGTCCGTGTCATCGGCGTACACGACGGAATGCTGCTGACCGACCACCTCACTCTCAAGCCCACCCTGTCAGACAGCGCCGTCGTCTCGGACACGCGCCGCGATATCATCAAACTGGTGGTTTATAACCGCTACGTTCCCGCGCCGCCTGCAGTGGCTCTGGTCAAGGGCTTCAACCTCAAACACGGCGCCATCGCCTCCAGTGTGGCCCATGACTCACACCATATCATCGCTGCCGGGGTCAACGACACCGCGCTTGCCAGCGCGATCAACGCTGTGGTCGCCGACAAAGGCGGTCTGGCTGTCACCGCTGACGGCGGCCAGGTGCTGGCGCGGCTGCCCCTGCCGCTGGCGGGGCTGATCTCGCCGGAGCCAGCCGAGACTGTGGCGCACGGCTATGCGGAGTGCGACCTGCGCGCCAAAGATTTGGGCTCGGCATTAACCGCGCCCTTCATGACCCTCTCATTCATGGCACTACCTGTAATACCAAGTCTGAAGCTGACCGACCAGGGACTTTTCGACGGTGTCGCTTTCCGCCACGTGCCGCTGCGCGCCGAATGAACGCGCAAAAAAGCCTCTCCCTGTTACGCAGGGAGAGGCTTTAGTAACTTCATTCAAGACTCTCAGGCAAAACGCTTGTCCACAATACCCGGAACAGGCGCCGTGTTCTCAGCCGGAAGTTCAACCTCGCCTGCATCGAACGCTTCCGCCGTGGGCTGGCAGGCCATGTTGTAGAACTCGGAATCCTTGTTCTCCAAGATATCCGACATGCGAATCGTGCGTCCGGTGTAGGCCGAAATGCGCCCGATGATCGCAGTTGCCGTCGACATCGCCACATTCTCGCCCTCGTTCACCACCGCCCCGTTCAACATGCCCTTGAGCAGGTGGACATGCTCGACCACATACGGATTACCGTCCAGGAAATCGCCGTCCAGCGCCACATCCTGGCCGCCCTTGGTGATCTTGCCGCCGCCCGAGATTTCTCCGTCAATCGTGCGCAGGCGCTCTCCCACAAAATCGGAGCACCCGGCCATCTGACGGCACATGCTGTGGATGTGCACACCCTCGCCATAATCATAGTCGACACTAAAGAAATCGTACTGGTTGCCCGACACCCTCCGCGCCCGGCCGCCGAAGCCGGTGGCCATCCGGGGATAACGGCCGATAAACCAGTTGGCGATATCCAGATTATGCACATGCTGCTCGACAATATGGTCGCCCGACATCTCTGTCCAGTTGACCCAGTTGTCGCAAAGATACGCGGCATTGCCCATGCCCTCGCGGCGCCTGCGCACAAACGGCACCGTGCCGTTCCAATAAACCGCTCCGCCGACCACCGGACCGACCTTGCCGTCCGCGAGTGCCTTGGCCTGCTTGAGATAAGCGGCATGATGGCGGCGCTGCGTGCCTGCGACCAGCGAGAGGTTCTTGGCTTTGGCCTCTGCCGCCGCCGCGAGGAAACGACGCACACCCGGTCCGTCCACAGCCACCGGTTTCTCTGAAAACACATGCTTGCCAGCCTTGATCGCTGCCTCAACATGCAGCGGACGGAAAGCCGGTGGCGTCGCGGTCACGATAATCTCGCAATCCGTGCCGACCACCTTCTTGTAGCTGTCAGCACCGCCGAAAGCCATCTTCTCGTCGCATCCGAATTTCTTCGCCGCACCCTTGGCCTTGTCCTCAAAGAAATCACAGACCGCCACGACCTTGATTTCGTGGCCGAGACTCTTAGCCGCCTCGATCAGATTATCGGTAGCACCCGTGCAGCGCCCACCCGCTCCGATCATTCCGACCTTGAAAATTTTCGCCGCGCCCTGCCCCACCACGATGGTCGGCGCCGCCGCCATCATCGCTGCGAACACACTTGACCCCTTCATGAACTCTCTACGGTTTTGCATCTCTCTCTCCCTGATTACTAATTAACGAACTAATTAACTAACGCACTAATGAACTAACGAATTTCTTCACGCCATCGCCCACTGCTCTCGCAGCATGGTCACCATGTTGCGGATCAGACGTATCTGTTCCTCTTGCGGAACCTCTTTCTTGGGATCAGCAGGATTCTTGGGCATGCCGCCCTCGAAACTAACAGCTCCACGGTAACCCAATAGTTTCAGACCTTTGAAGCCATCCACATAATTGTCTGCCTCGGCATGCACTCCCGGGATGATGCGTTCTTTGAGGCCGGCGACGTGAACGTGCGTAAGTAGTTTTCCAGCGCAGATGAAAGCGCCCATGAAACTGGTTTCCTCAAGCTGCATATGCCAGAAATCGCCCATGACCGTGGCCCCCGGCCCGATGTCCGCCGCGATCCGCGCACCGTCCGCCACCTGCCTCAGAAACGGCGTCTCGTTGCGGCGCAGCGGCTCTAGTACGATCGACGTACCGTGCTTGACCGCGTGCTCTGCCAGACGCTTGCCGGTGTTCTCAACAAAATCCTTGCGCAAATCCTTGCCGCTCAAATGCCCCGGCTCGCTCAGCTTGCCGCGCGCCGGACAAATGATCAGTCCGACCGACCCCATCGCTCCCAACGCCTCGATCACCGGCAGGAACTTCTGCACCTCGGCCTCGCGCTTCTCAGGCTCGGCATAAGAAAAATCGCTCGGCCCGCAGGCCGTCGCAATGAAAAGCTTGCGGTTCTTGACCGCATTCTTGAGCTCTTCGCCGTGCTTAACAGGCCAATCTCCCGACGGTATCTCAACCGCCGCGAATCCATTGGCCTCCAGAAAATCAAGCTTCTGCGTCATCTCGCCGCCGGGAATGCGCCACCATTGCAGGCACAGGTTCAACTGAGCAGGCTGCGGCGGCGGCGCTAACTTCGGCATCGCTGCAGCGCAGCATGCCTCTGCTGCGGCAACCTTATTAGCACAAACCGCACCCACACCGGCAACCGCCGTGGCGGTCAGAAAATCGCGCCTTTTCATAACTATTGCCCCTTTCATTTTGCTTTCGCCAACCTTAATCAATCCCCATCTATTACCATAAAATTGAGCTGAATCTTATCATTCTGCCCGCCTGACGGTCAAGACAGCTTTAGCGA
>JAQVQN010000226.1 GCA_028701555.1 Kiritimatiellia bacterium
CGCGAATACCGCGCGGGCTGGACGCTTAATGGTTAAGGAATTAAGATGACAGTAGAAAGACAATCCATGGATGCCGATATCGTGTGCGTGGGGTTCGGTCCGGCCACGGGTGGTTTTTTGACCACACTGACTGGCGCGATGATGAACCCTGACGGCACACCGGCCTTTGAAAGCAAGGTTATGCCGGGCATGCCGCTGCAGATTCTCTGTTACGAGCGTGCGGACGACATCGGCTTCGGTGTCTCCGGCATAGTCACAAAAGGCCGCCATATCCGCGCCTCGTTTCCGGAGCTGGACCTCGCCGCCGAGGTGCCCAACGCCGCCCCGACCGGACACGAGACCGTGGCCTACCTCTTCGATCCTGCTGGTGCGAGCCGCCGCAGCAAGGGCACGAAGTTCATGGACGGCGTCTTTAAATACGGTCAGTTCGCAATGCGCAAGGGCCCGTCGGCCACTGAGCTGCCGTGGATACCGCCATTCCTGCGCAAGGACCCTGGGTTGGTCATGTCCATGGGCTCTTTCATGTCATGGTGCGGTGCGCGCCTGATGGGATCCGGCTTGGTTCAGATATGGCCGGGTACACCGGTCAGCGCCCCGCTGTTGGAGGATGACGCGGTGGTTGGTGTGCGGTTGGCGGATCAGGGCGTGGACAAGAAGGGCAATCCCGATCCTGCGGCCTACATGCCGGGCATGGACATTCGTGCGCGTCTGACCGTTGTGGGAGACGGTCCGGTCGGTGCGGTCGGACGCAAGCTCGACCGCCACTTCGGTCTGCCGCAAGGCCATCACCAGCATGACTGGGCCGTGGGCATGAAGGCCGTGGTCGAGCTGCCTTCCTCCTGCGGTCTCAAACCCGGCACGGTCATCCACACTCTCGGCTATCCCGAGCCAGAGATATTCGGCTTCATGTATGTTTATCCTGACCGCACAGCCTCGCTGGGAATATTCGTGCCCTCTTGGTTTGACTCACCGGTGCGCACCAGCTACACCTACCTGCAGCACTGGATGCGCCATCCTTACCTGTGGCGCTACCTCGAAGGCGGCACACTTCGCTCTTGGGGAGCGAAGTCCCTGCAGGAGTCCGGCGTACGCGGCGAGCCGTATCTGGTCGGCGAAGGATACGCACGTATCGGCGAGGGCTCCGGTTCGACCAACGTGCTGACAAACTCAGGGGTGGACGAGGCTTGGCGCAGCGGTGTGCTGCTGGCCGAAGGCGTGATCAACTTGCTTAAAAGGGATGAGCCTTTCACCAAAGCAGCGCTTACCTCGGCTTATGTCAAACGCCGCCGCGCGGACAAGCTTGATGCCGAGCTGCAATCCGCCAAAAAGGCTCGTGACGGCTTCAACAAGGGGTTTATGCTCGGCATGATGGGCACTGGCATGACGGGCATGACCAACGGCACTCTAAACTTAGCGGTTGAGTCCTGTCCTCCAGCGCAGCGGATACCGACGATTGAGAGCTTTTATGACGGGATAATCGCTCCTGACAAGCTGGCCGAGGCGGTTGACGCCTGTGCCAAGGACAAGCAGCCGCTGCATGACACCCTGATGCGTCTGGCGGGCTGGCCGGAGATACCGTTCGACGGGACGCTTCTGATGTCGCACCAGGATGTGCTGCTCAAGGGCGGCAAGGTACAGGCCGCGTCCGGTTTTGCCGACCACGTGACCTTCGCCGATCCTGCGCTCTGCGCTGGCTGCAAATCGCGAACCTGTATCGAGATCTGCTCGGCTCAAGCGTTGATGCCCGGCGAGGCTGGTGCGCCGCCGGAGTTCGACCGCGAGAAGTGTGTCCACTGCGGTGCCTGTATCTGGAGTTGCTCTAAAGCCCTGCCGGAAGATCCCGAGCTAGCCAACATAGAGTTCGGCGCAGGCTCCGGTGGCCTGCACTCCAACGAGAATTAGTAGTTTGCTGGCAAAAGCCTTGGGTTGCGGGTTGCGCCCGCATTGGTCGGTTGGGCCGTATTATTTGCAACAGAAGCTGCAAGTATAGCTTTTAAATTAATGGGGGAGATACATGCACAAATCGGTTTGGATTATTATATCCGTATTATCGCTGGCGTTCATCTCACGGGCTGAAACAGTTAAAAAAATCTATGTCGCGCCCGGAGGTGATGACAATGCCGCTGGTTCACGCTGGCGGCCGTTCGGCAGCTTCAGCCGCGCTCAGGCGGCGGTCAGTGAGTACAAAAAAAGCCTGCCGCAAGGCGCGGTCGGTCGCATCGAGGTGTTGTTCAACGGCGGCGAGTACACGCTGATTGAACCTGTGCGCATAGGCCCCGAACACGGCGGCACAGAAACCTTGCAGGTAGTTTACCGCGCCCGTGACAGCAAGATCCCGGTCTTCAGCGGCGGCCGCCGCATCAGCGGCTGGGCCGCTGGTGACGACGGCGTCTGGCGCACAGTATTGCCCGAAGTCAAATCCGGCGGTTGGCGCTTCTCCCAGTTATTTGTCAACGGCGAACGGCGCTTTCGCCCGCGTCTGCCTCAACAGGGCTACTTCACGTCGCAGGACAACTTCGAGAAAAACGACAACGGCATCAATGGGTTCATCTACCGGGACAACGATCTCGATCCCGCATGGGTGAACCTGCCTGATGTAGAGTTCCATGTGCTGCACGTTTGGTCAGCCTCGCGCATGCGCGCCGTGGCCATAGACCCGGATAAAAAAGCCGTGCGCTTCCCGTCCACCCGTGCGTTCAATAGCTACTGGTCTGATTTCAAGGATAGGCGCTATTGGGCCGAGAATGTGAAAGAGGCTTTTGGCAGAGAAGGAGAATGGTATCTGGACACCGGAACCGGCGAGCTGGCATATAAGCCGAAGCACGGCGAGCGTCTTGAGAAAAGCAGCATAAAAGCGCCTGCCCTGCCGCAACTGCTGATAATCAGCGGGCACGAAAACCAGCCAGTCGTCAACACGGTCATCGAGGGACTTCACTTCCGGCATTCGCAGTGGTACACGCCGCCGCAGGGCAACTTCACGCCGCAGGGCGAGATGAATATTTCGGCGGCTGTGGAATTTTCGCGTGCGCGTGATGTAACGATCAACCGGTGCGCGTTCACGCAACTCGGCGGCTACGCCATGGCCTTCGGGCCCGGCGCCCATTCCAACACTGTCGACCTATGCCTGATGGCTGATCTGGGGGCGGGCGGCGTCAAGATCGGTCCGCCTTATGTGGGGTACAGCGTCATCGAAGCTCCCAGCAACCACCTGTCATCGGAAAAACAGGATGGCACGGAAAAGACTACCACAAGCATAACCATCAGCAATTGCCGTATAATTAGTGGCGGGCGCATCCATCCGGCCGGGCACGGAGTGTGGATCGGGCATTCGTCCCACAACCGGATTCTGCATAACGATATCAGCGACCTCTATTACACGGCGGTGGCGATCGGCTGGACCTGGGGTTATGCCGAGCCTTCGCGCTCGCACCATAACGAAGTGGCTTTCAATCACATGCACAAGATCGGCCAGGGTGTTCTTTCTGACATGGGCGGAGTCTACACGCTGGGTGTTTCGCCGGGCACAACTGTCCACAACAACCTGATACACGATATCCATGCCTACGCCTACGGCGGCTGGGGGCTGTATACCGACGAGGGGTCCACCGGCATACACATGTACAGCAATCTCGTGCACGATGTTAAAACCGGCGGATTTCACCAGCACTATGGACGCGAGAACGTCATCGAGAACAATATCTTCGCAAATTCCTTAAAAGACCAGGTGCAGCGCACACGCGATGAAGACCATCTCTCTTTTTTCTTTAGAAACAACATTGTTTACTGGGATAACGACGGCAACCTGCTGGGCAGCAACTGGAAAGGCGGCGTACGCGGTGATAAGGACGGCAAACCCACGCAGCACTACGAACTTGGCCCAAACATATACTGGCACTCATCTGGCAAGCAGGACATCTTCCCAGGCGGCAAGACGTTGGAACAATGGCAGGAGGAGACCGGTCAGGATGCGGGCTCGCTCGTGACCGACCCTATGTTCGAGAATCCGGCCAAAAGTGACTTCCGCCTAAAACCGGAATCGCCTGCCGCACGAATCGGCTTCAAACCGTTTGAACTGACCGATGTTGTAGGGCCGCGCGATCCAAGCGGTCTGCCAGACATTGTACTGGCCCCGGTGCCCACCATGTATGACTTGAGCCACAAGAACCCCGCCGAGTAAAGCTGTGCACATAAGCTTGGGACGCACAAGACTAAACGGTGTAATAAGTCTTTCGCGGCCAGCAATTTTTAACGGTCAAGGGACAAAGTAAAATAGCCTTTGGCAGAGTCATTGCCCCTATCCTGGGGGGCGACTTTACTTTGTCAATTGACGACTTTGACAAGCCACACAGTTATAATAAGCCGCTTCTTGATTCTGAGCAGGCTCATATGCTATATTATCGCCTCAAAAAAAGGCTTAATTGCTTCTTCGATTTGCCATTAGCCCCTGTAGCTCAGTTGGATAGAGCAACGGATTTCTAATCCGTGGGTCGCAGGTTCAAGTCCTGCCAGGGGCGCCATTCTTTAGGCATCAAAACACCCAATAAATAAGGGGTTTTTCCATAAAACGGGTTCCGGAAGCATTCTATGCCCGTTTCACTCGTATGCACTCAAAGGCACTCATAAGCCGCACCAATGATAATCATATCGTAACCATGCCTCTGAATTATAATCACGCCGGGGGACTATTGTAACCAGCCGGGTA
>JAQVQN010000227.1 GCA_028701555.1 Kiritimatiellia bacterium
GGGAAGGTCGAGAAGTATGCTAACCGTGCCGGCATCGAGTTTCTTGACGCGCACGGGCACATGACCGGTGAGCTTTTGTTGATCTCCTTTTTGATCGTACCTTTGATTATGCTGATCAAGATGGTAACCATGTACCTGAATCACTATTGCTTGCGATGGGTCGGCGCGAAAGTAGTGCAGGATTTCAGGGTTGACTTGTTCAGCCACTTGCAAAAGCAGTCATTACAGTTTTATGCGCGGACTGATGTGGGGCAGTTGATGAGCCGTTGTACAACTGATCCACAGCAGATTGACCATGTGATCTCGCATACCGTGGCGGATTTGTGCCGGGCGCCGTTCGAAGTTTTTGTGGCGGTGGGGTATGTCATTTATTTCGCGATCAAGAACAACATGATCGAGACTTTGGTGCTGGTTCTGATCGGGTTTCCCTTGCTACTGTTGCCCATGGCTTTTTTGGGGGCGATGGTGCGCAAGTGGTCGCGTAAGGTCTTGCGCCGCATTTCCTTCATTTCTTCTAAGATACATGAGAACCTTACCGGCATCCGGGTTGTCAAGGCTTACCATACTGAGGAGTACGAGATCGGCAAATACAAAGAGGTCAACCGGTTTTACGTAAAGAGCGTGTTACGAGCCATACGGCTGGAACTGTTGATCACGCCGGCGGTGGAATGCGTGGGGATCTCGCTGATTTTTGTGTTTGTGGTGTACTGCTTTTTCAGAGAGATTGAGTTGCAAGATATCACGCCCTTGCTGGTGCCTTTCTTTGTGGCTTATCGACCGATGAAGCAGTTGGGTAAAGTTCAGGCTCAGATCGAGCGCGGCAGGGCGGCGTTGGCCCGAGTGTTCTCTTTGCTGGACACCGACATGAGCTTGCCACTGGCGGCGGAGCCGGTGCGTAAGGAAAGTTTCGACGACCGGGTTTGTTTTGAAAGCGTCAGTTTCACTTACGGTTCAGGCGCCGAGTTCGCGGTTAAGGACGTGTCTTTTGAGATACCCTTCGGTTCGGTGGTGGCAGTTGTCGGCGGAACCGGGGCAGGCAAGACCACGCTGGCGGCGCTGCTGGCGCGGTTCTGCGACCCTGTGGCCGGGCGTGTGACGATGGACGGGGTGGATCTGGACCGGCTTGACATATCAGATTTGCGCCGTCTGATCGGGGTGGTCACGCAAGAGACGGTGTTGTTCAACGATACGGTCGCTAACAACATCGCTTACGGTTCACCTGCTGCCACGCGGGAGCAGGTGATTGAGGCGGCCAAGAGGGCCAACGCCCATGAATTCATTGTGGCGCATCCGGAAGGGTATGAGCGTGTGGTTGGCGAAAAAGGATTTACCCTGAGCGGGGGCGAACGGCAGAGGGTGGCGATTGCGCGCGCGATTCTAAAAAACCCGCCGATATTGGTTTTGGATGAAGCCACCAGCGCTCTGGACACCGTGACAGAGCGACTGGTGCAGGATGCCATCAGCAAGCTTATGGCCAACCGCACGACATTTGCCATAGCCCACCGCTTGAGCACGATACGTAATGCCTGCATGATTCTGGTAATGGAAAAAGGGCAGATAGTGGAGCGTGGAACGCACGAGCAGCTTTACGAGGCCGGGGGGGCCTATCGCAGGCTGTGCGACATGCAGATGATGGCATAGCACCGGATCTTGGCGCTGGGGGAGGGGATAATGAAGGCACACAAGCCTACCTTGGAAAAAAGCATTTTCAAGGCCACGTTTTTGATTCTCATCGCGCATCAGCTTTTCAAGCTTGCCGGTCTGATACAGGCCAAGGCGATGGGGCATTATTTGCCGCAGGATGCGTTTGATGTTGTTTACGTCTTTGCATTTGAAAACTGCATATATCTGCTTTTTCTGATCGGCGAAGAAGTTCTGGGTCCGGCTTTCCTTCCGGTATTCATGCGCGAGATGAACGTGAAAAGCGAAAAAAGCGCCTGGGCTTTCGCAAACACGATTTTGACTCTGCAGTTTATTGTCTTGGCTTGTTTGGCGTTAGCGTTGTGTTTGTTCCCGGGCTCGGCCGTGAGTTTCCTAACGCAATGGAGCGCTGTTGCTTCTCCGGAAAAATTCAAGCTGGCGCAGGACAGCGTGAGGTCTTTAGCTCCGGCGTTGATCGGGCTTTCGCTAGGCTCCACGACCTATGTTTTGCTGAACAGCTACAAGCGCTTTTTCCTGGCGGCTTTCGGCGATGCGGTGTGGAAGTTTTGCGTTGTGGCTTTTCTGCTGGCAGGCACCCTAAGTTCAAAAGACAGCGCACGGATGTTGGTCTGGGGATTGGTCGCAGGGTCGCTGTGTAAATTGCTGACGCACCTTTTTGGGCTACGCGACAAACTTCGCAATTTCCGTCCGGCTCTGAATTTGTCGCACCCGGCGTTCAAGACCATGCTGATGCTGGCGGTGCCTTTATTGCTGGGTATATTGGTTGCAAAGATGCGAGATCAGGTCAACCACGTTTACCTTTTGAGTTCATTAGACCGGTCGGGTCTGATGCAGGCCAATTCCATGGGGCGTAAACTTCAGAGTACCCTCCTGTATCTGGTGCCGTACACCTTGTCGATTGCCGCTTTTCCGTTCTTCTGCGATCTGGTCAGCAAGGAAGATGCGGCCGGTCTCGGGCATCTGGTGACGCGGTTCGGGCGCATGCTGCTGTCGCTCTTTGCTCCAGTGGCGTTTTTTGTGGCGGTGGCGGCTGTGCCTTTGACGGCATTTATTTTTGGCGGCGGGTATTTTGATGAAGTTGCCGTGCGGCGGACATCCGTGGCCTTGACGTTCTACACCTTCGCCCTGCCTGCCGCCGCGATCGAGACGCTCGTGATGCAGGCGTTTTTCGCAAATCGGCGGATGATAACTGTCACATTGATCGGCATAGTGTTCTCATCATTAAGCATGGTGTTCAGTTGGATTGGGATACGGTATTACGGCGGGCGCGATCTGGTGGTGCTGGCCTTCATTGCCGGGGGATTCACCGTGTCGCGTTTGCTCAAGTGTTTCACCTTGGTGGAGATGCTGAAGAAAAACGCGCCGGTCTTTCCTTTGGTTGAGACGCTGATTTTTCTGATGCGTGTTTCTGCGGCGGCAGGTTGCGCGGCTTTCGGCGCATGGATGAGTCTGCGGGTTGGCTGGCTGTCCGGAGTAGGGGGCAAGGCTGGTGAGGCCTTGCGGCTTGCGGTGGCGGGCGGTGTTTTCGGAGTATTGTATCTGGCGGCGGCTTACGGCCTGCGGATTGCGGAAATGCATGAGGTTTTTAGCCTAGTACGCAACAAGTTGCGCAAACAGGCTTGAGAGCAGGGTAAGGATTTAATAGACTTAAAGATTAAACAGGCGCTAAGGTGGCGTTGGAAAGTTGTTTTAAGCTTCGATTTTCAGGAGGTTTTATGGGAATGTTGGATCAGATGAAGCAGGCGATGCAAATGCGCAAAGAGGCCAAGCGCATACAATCCGAAATTGAAAAAATCACTTGTGAGTATGCCAATGGCGGCATCACATGTGTGGCGCGCGGTGATTTCACGATAGTGTCGCTGAAAGTTGCGCCTGAAGCTTTGCAGGAAGCGATGGCAGGCAAGCCGGAGCGTTTCGAGACCATGTTGGGCAACGTCATTAACGGGGCGTTGAAGGGCGTTAAGAAGCAGACGCAGGAAGCGATGGCCAAGATGATGCAGGGCGCGGGCATGGGTGACATGTTTGGAGGCTGAAGTCCAATCCGGGCAGAGCCCGGATGCCGATTCCAGAACCACGGATAAACACGGGTTCTTGTTTTTTTATGACAGGAATTGACAACCTGATACGCGCTTTGTCCCGGCTGCCGGGGCTTGGACGCCGGTCTGCCGAGCGCGCGGCCTTAGCCTTGCTGCGTCGGCCTGAAACGCTTATGGACGGTCTGATCGCGGCTTTGCGTGAGGCTCGTGCTACGGTATGCTGCTGTTCGGTTTGCGGCGGTTTCACGGCATCCGACCGCGATCCCTGCGCGTTGTGTTCGGACGCATCGCGCGACGGCGCTATGCTGTGTGTGGTTGAAGAGCCCTCTGATATTTTCGCAATTGAGCGGTCGGGCGGTTTCAGGGGGCGGTATCACGCCCTGCTCGGCAAGCTGTCGCCTGCGCGTCAGATGGGGCCCGGCGATTTGCGTCTGCAGGCGCTGGCTGACCGATTGGCGCGAGGGGGCATAAGCGAGGTGGTGTTAGCGCTGAGCACGGACATGGAAGGTGATGCCACGGCCGGGTACATCGGCGAGATGCTGAAAGGCAGCGGTGTGCGCGTCACGCGCCTGGCCTTCGGGCTTCCGGCGGACAGCGGGGTGGGGTATTCCGACCCGCTGACCCTGAAGCGCGCGATCAGCGGGCGTATCGGGTGCCGCTAGCCGCTTTTCACTTTTTTGACGCCTCGCTTTATGACTTGTTATTTCAAGGTCAGAGTTTTAAAATACAAGTCATGAAAAGGCATTATCAGAGATTGCTGCCCAGTGCGGGTTTCGGAACCCATTCCACTTCTCGCGTTGCGTCCGGCGCGTTCAGGGAGAGCCGCCGCGCGAGATTCGCGGTCGCGCCTGGGGCATAAGCACCCCGAAAAAGCTTGAAGGGCAGGACGCCCAGCGTCAGGAGCGGCATCAGTGTCAGCACTGATCCCGATTACAATTAAGGGTGCGTAAAAAAAAGTTCATTTTAATAAAATCCACGCTTGC
>JAQVQN010000228.1 GCA_028701555.1 Kiritimatiellia bacterium
GAAGACGGCAAGCGTGTACGCATCTACGGCGAGGTCACATATTACGAACCGGGTGGCAAGCTGCAGTTGAAGGTTCTGCGCGTCGAGGCGGCTGGCGTGGGCGAGTTGATGTTGCGTTTCGAGGAAATGAAACGCAGGCTACAGGCCGAGGGACTTTTCGATGTCGAACGCAAACGCCCGTTGCCTAAGTTGCCGCGCCGCATCGGGGTGGTAACCTCGCCGACCGGAGCTGTGATCCACGACATAATCACGGTGCTCGGGCGTCGTTTTCCGAATCTTCATTTGCGCCTGATGCCTGTCAAAGTGCAGGGTGCAGGGGCGGCGGAGGAGATTGCCGAGGCCATCAGGGCGTTTAACCGTTGGTTCGGTAAAGACAGCGAGTGGCCGGCGGATGTTTTGATAGTCGGCCGCGGCGGCGGCAGCTTAGAGGATCTGTGGGCTTTTAATGAAGAGTGCGTGGTGCGGGCTGTGGCGGATTCATCAATACCGGTGATCTCGGCGGTCGGACACGAGAGTGACGTGTCGCTGTGTGATTTTGCGGCTGACTTGCGCGCGCCTACTCCTTCAGCAGCCGCCGAACTGGCGGTCAGGCCCAAGGCTGAGTTTGAAGCGGAGATAGGCCGTCAAGCGCGGCAGTTGCGCAACGCTTTGCAGGGCAGGGTGGCGGAATTGCGGGGGCGGCTGGCGGCAGCCAGCGCGGCCTCTTTTTTGCGGCGTCCGGGGCAGCTCACCGAGCGCCGGGCGCAGATGGTTGACACTTTGTGTATGCGCATGGAGCATGCGATAAAGCAGGGGGCGCAAGTGCGCCGGCGCAGGGCGGTCGAGGCTTTCGCCCGTCTGGACACGCTGCGTGTGCGGCATCTGGGTCAACTGCGGCAGCGGATCGATTTGCGTGGGGTTGCGCTGGCGCAGGCGGCCGCAAGGCGCGTGGAACGGCAGCGAGCTGACATTGTTTTGCTAAGCAGGCAATTGGATCTCTTGAGCCCCTTGGCGGTGCTGGAGCGCGGTTACAGTCTTACGCGCAAGGCTGACGGGAGACTGGTGCGGACTGTGTCGGAGGTGGAGTCGGGCGAGTCGTTGCGCACACAGGTCAAAGACGGTGTGATCGAGTCAACGGTGCGCGGAGAGGTTCTGAACCGGTAAAAGTGGTTATATTGGCATGGATCTGGGGTGTTTAACCACGGAGAACACGGAGTTTTTTAAACCATGAAACCCATGAAACTTCATGAATTTGTTATAGAGGGCATGGGCCGGGGATATGGAAAGTGAGGCAGGAAAATGGCAAAAAAAGAGGATAAGATCAGTTTTGAAGATGCGCTCAAGCGGCTGGAGGAGATTGTCGAGACCATGGAGTCCGGAGAGGTCGATCTTGATCGCATGGTTGCTGCTTTTGAAGAGGGGCAAAAATTGGTAAAGTTATGCACTGAAAAGCTGAACGAGGTGGAAGCGAAGATCGAGAAAATCGTGAAATGCGGCCCGGAAGGGGCGGTTGTGGAAAAGTTCGAGTTGGATCGATAAAGAAACAGGTTATAAAGGGGGGGATATGAATAAGTTGTCAAGGCGCGCGTTTCTGCGCGCGGGAACAGGTGCGGCAGGCGCACTCGTATGGTCGGGTACGGTGGGTAATTCATATGCGGCGAACGCCAAACGACGCGCTCCGGGAGATCGTCTAAACATGGCGTTTGTGGGTGTCGGCGGCAGGGGCGAGGCAAACCTGCGGGAGTTTTACGGGCTCGGCGAGCAGGTCGTGGCGGTGTGTGACGTTGATGCCGGACGCTTGAATCATTCGACAGTGCTCGTCAAAGAACGTTGTCCTGATGCGCGCAAATACGTCGACTATCGCGAGATGCTGGCGAAGGAGAAGGATTTGGATGCGGTGGTGGTTTCCACACCTGACCACATGCATGCTGCAGCGGCCATCGCGGCCATGCGGGCCGGATGTAACGTATACGTTGAAAAACCGCTGGTGCGCACAGTTAGGGAGGCGCGCTGGTTCGAAACTACGGCCAAAGAGTGCGGCGCAATCACGCAGATGGGCAACAACGGCAACGGTAGTGACGCGCAGCGCCGCAATATAGAGCTTTTACAGTCCGGGGTTCTCGGCGATGTCAGTGAGATTCACGTATCCACCGACCGCCCGATCTGGCCGCAGGGCTTGAATCGTCCTGAGGGCAGTGATCCAGTGCCGGAATGGTTGTCTTGGGACAACTGGGTGGGGGTGGCGCCGGAAAGACCTTTCAAGAATGGAGTTTATCATGCTTTCAACTGGCGCGGCTGGTTCGACTTCGGGACTGGCGCGATGGGCGATATTGCCTGCCACAGCATGAGCTTTTTCTTCCGCGGGCTGCGTCTAGGGGAGGTAATATCCGCAGAGACGGTCAAGACCACTGAGAAGTTCAAGGAGACCTATCCGGCTGCTACCACAGTCAAGCTGGTGGTGAAATCGGGAATGC
Source organism: Kiritimatiellia bacterium (assembly GCA_028701555.1). Classification (GTDB taxonomy): domain Bacteria; phylum Verrucomicrobiota; class Kiritimatiellia; order RFP12; family UBA1067; genus JAQVQN01. The sequence continues at coordinate 2,454 of JAQVQN010000228.1, forward strand.
AGCAGAGCCCGGTGACGATCTACTGGTACGACGGCAAAACTAAGCCGGCTGACGAAGTGTGTCCAGAGGCTGTGGCCACATGGGGAGGCATATCAGTGGGAGGGACTTTGATAAAGGGTGCTAAAGGCATGTATATGAACGGGGCTGTGTGCATGTCTGGCGAACCCAAGTTCCGCGGTTTCGGTCAGCACGAGGCGACCAAAGACATTCCGGTTACGTTGCCGCGGGTCAAGGGGCACCACTGGGAGTTCGCGGCAGCCATCCGCGGCGAGGCATCCACGTTCTCGGATATAGACCACTCCGTGCCGTTGACTGAGGCGGTGCTGCTGGGGTGCGTTTCGCAGCAGGTGCCGGGCGAGCTGAAGTGGGACGCGGCGGGCTGCCGCTTCACGAACAGCGAAGCCGCCAACGCGCTATTGCAGCCGCACGTGCGGGAAGGATGGATTATCAACTGAAATGCTGCACGGGGCACGTAAAGACCGTGCCCCGTGTTCTTTGATGAGGCTACAGCTCGCTTGTGCGTTCAGCTTCCTTGACCATCCGCACGTTAGGGCCGATGTAGATCTGGCGCGGACGCTGCAGTTTGAACATCGGATCCTCGCGTGATTCCTTCCACTGCGCGATCCATCCCGGCAGGCGGCCGAGTGCGAACATGACCGTGAACATCTCTTTCGGGATGCCGATCGCGCGGTAGATGATCCCGCTGTAAAAATCCACGTTGGGATAAAGGTTGCGCGAAATAAAGTACTCGTCACGCATGGCTATGCTTTCGAGTTCCTGCGCCATGTCGAGCATCGGGTCGTTGATCTTCAAAGCCTTCAAAACCCTGTCACAGGAGGCTTTGATGATTTTCGCCCGCGGGTCGTAGGTCTTGTAAACGCGGTGTCCGAAGCCGTATAGCAGTTTTCCGCCTTTTGACGATTTGACATCGTCGACGTATTGCTGGACGCTTTTGCCGCTGGCGGCGATGTCCTCAAGCATGTTTATGACCATCTGGTTTGCGCCGCCGTGCAGCGGCCCCCAGAGGGCACAGATGCCTGCCCCGACCGAGGCGTAAAGGTTGACCCGGGCGCTGCCGACCAGTCGCACGGCTGAGGTTGAGCAGTTCTGTTCATGGTCAGCGTGCAGTATCAGCAGTATGTTGAGGGCCTGCAAGACCTCGGGCTTGATCTCATACGAGCATACAGGCGAGCTGAACATCATGTTCAGGAAGTTGGCGCAGTACTTAAGATCGTGCCGAGGATAGACGAAGGGTTCGCCGATGGACTTCTTGTAGGAGAAGGCGGCGATGGTGCGCATTTTACTCATCAGGCGGGTGGCGGCGATATTGATGGCTTCATCCGGCTCTTCGGGACGGTGTTGCGACAATTCCGGATAGAACGTGGAGAGCGACACCACCATGGCCGACAGAATTGCCATCGGGTGGGCGCGCTCGGGGTAACTGTAGAAGAAATGCCGCATATCCTCGTGCATCATCGAGTGGCGGTTAAGCAAGGCCGACCACTGTTCACGCTCGTTCTTGTCTGGCATTCGTCCGTTGATCAGCAGGTAGGCGACCTCGACAAAACGCGAGTTCTGCGCCAGATCCTCCACCGGGTAGCCGCGGTAGCGCAGTATGCCCTGCTCGCCGTCCAGGTAGGTTATGGCGCTCTTGCAGGCACCGGTGTTGACGTACCCGTAATCCAAAGCCACGGCACCTGTATGTTTGCGCAGTTTGGATATATCTATGGCCACTTCATTCTCGGTTCCTGTAAGCACAGGGAAATCAAAGGTCTTCCCGCGGAAGGTTAAAGTAGCTGTTTCGTTAGTCGGCATTGTTGTCCCTCAATTGAAAAGGCAATTACAATATCAGTGTATGGCATTAGATGTCAAATGCGCGGATGGTGCGCGTAACCAAATAATTGACGCATACAAAATCGGCAAAAAGGCGCAGGTCTGCGCCGGAGTTCTTCGCGTTCACTCTTTAATCCCGAACGACAGGGAACTTACTGCCATTCAGGCGGCCGGGGGAGAGAACCGTTGGGTGAGGGCGTAGACCATGTCGGAAACGGAACGCTTGAAGGCGTCGTTCTCGACGAACTGCTTGTAGACCTGGGTGTCATCTTTGAGCAGGGTGAGCATGACCTTTTCAAGGGCTTTCTCGTATTCAAGGCGGGCGGTGGAGGGAGTGTTCGCCAAGGCGTTCTGATAGGACTGGT
>JAQVQN010000229.1 GCA_028701555.1 Kiritimatiellia bacterium
CGTCACTCCGTCGACAAACACGCCCTGCTCCATCGCCCGCTCATACGCCTCGATGATCGAGCACACTTTGTTCTCCGGCAAAAAGTCGAAAACTCGCGGAGACACCACCTGCGCCCCGCAAAAGGTGAAGGTGCCCGGCACACCCGGCGTGGGACTGCGGAAACAGGTTACGCGCCCCTTGCGGTCAGCCTCGACCGTGCGCGGCCCCTTCTTCGGCTCCAGCCACGCCGCCGCCAGACCGTTGCCCGCTTTTAAAGCCGAAAGCAGCGGGGCCGAATCCAGCGCCGCCGCCACGATGTCCGAGTTGACCACCCAGAATGGGCCGTCCTCAAGAAAAGAACGCAGCGGACGAAGCGCACCGCCAGTGCCCAGAATCTCCGGCTCGTGCGAGAAACGCACAAGCAGGTCAGATTCGCGCCCGGCCAGATACTGCCGGATCATCTCCGGCCGCCAGTGCAGGTTGATTGCCACCTCCCTGACACCCCAAGCCTCCAGCATGTCTAGAATACGCCCGAGCAGCGGCACGCCCCACAACGGCAACAACGGTTTCGGAGACTGTAACGTCAGCGGACGCAAACGCTCGCCCAGACCGGCGGCCAGAACCAACGCCTTGGCGGGAAGATTGCTCATGCGTCTCCCCCTCCCCGCGCACGCGTGACCACCACTGCAGCAGATCCCAACCCAGGCACCGCACCAGCTTTCTCGACCCGCACACAAACCTCTGTAACCCGTGGCTCCGCCAAACAGACCCGCGCCGCCAGTTCTGCCACACTTTCGATCATACGGCAACGCGCCGCCCGCGCCTTAAGCCGGATCGTCTCTGCCAAAACCGCGTAATCCACCGTGTCGCAAAGCGCGTCGCTGGCGCCAGCCACCGACAAATCACAGTTCAGAACGAGATCCAAAACAATCCGCTGCTCGCGCCCGCGCTCTTCGGGCTGGTCGCCGATTACACAATCGATCTCCAGCCCGTTAAGCTCCAGTCGGTCTCTGTCGCCTTTTTGCCTAATCACACGCGCAACCCCGTTTTAAGACCGCTAGAACGGCCGGTTGGAAAACCGCGACTGCCTCTGCATCTTGACTTTCGGCTGCTCCAGATGCAGCGCGTACCATTCGTCGCCGAACCCGGCGTTGGAAAAATGACCCACCCGGTTGTTGGCTAGATGCTCGCGATTTTTCTTCAGCGTCTCGTTCTCGGATTTTTCGCAAGCCTCGATCAGCACTTTATACGCGCCATCAATGTCATTCCGCTGCACCAGTATCCATGAGTATAGACCATACAGCAACGCCCCCTGGCCGTATCGCAAGCGCGCGGAATGCTTCCTAAACAGCTTGTCCGCGCCCTCCTCGCCTTTCATGTGCAGGCGCGCGATTTTGATCGCAGCCATCATCGGCTCCAGCATCAAAGCACGCGGCATCAGGGCATCCACCTTCTTGAAGTCACGCAGCATCCAGTACAACTGCAACTGCAAGGTAGCCACCTGCCGCCCCATCAGCGGGGCCCAGAGGTTGAAGCGCTCCATGCCCTTAGTCGCCTCTAGCGCTTTTTCAACAAAGACCCGCTGCTCGCGCTCCATCTCGGTCTGCGCCTGCTTGATGCTGCCAGGCGGACGTGTCTGCCACTGGTTGACCTTATGCCGCAACCTTTTTTGGCCATCCTCAAGGATCTTCTGCACCTCGCCCATGGCGCCCTTGACCCGTTTCTGGATCAGGTACCCAGAAATCCCCTGGCCAGCCATAAAAGCCAGCACGCCCCACATCACCGACCAACCCCAAGCCGCCGAGTCTGTGCCCCAAAGCCCGGCTCCCAGTAATATCCCAAAAATAGCGTTCAGTAAAACCGTCAACATCAGCCATATCTCCTCATCGGGGCTCGCGCCCCAACTCCTAATTCCTGATTTTAAACTCTTCTCCCGCGCGCAGCCGCCCCGCTACCCGGCGCAGGCGCGCGCAGACCCTCTCACGGCCCAGCAGAGTAAGCATTTCGAACAGCCCCGGCCCTTCGGTCAAACCCGACACCGCCACCCGCACCGGATGCACCAGTGCTCCAAGCCCCGTGCCACTGGCCTCGGCCATCGCAGATAGCGTAGTGTGCGTGGATTCCAAATTAAACTCCGGCAGCGCCTCGTAAGCCGCCGCCACCGCCTCCAGCATCTCGGGCACACCCTCAGCCTTGAGCCGCTTCGCCACGCCATTAGCATCGAACTCGTACTCCTCGGTGAAAAAATAGGCACATGACGCGGGTATCTCCTGATAGAACTTGGTGCGCACCTGCACCTGCTCCAGAATACCCGGCAGATCCGCGCCTTCGGTTGAGAGGCCCGCCGCCTGCACCCGCTTGACCAATTCCGCCGCGAACTCTTCGCGCGGCTGCCGTCGAATATACTCGCCGTTCATCCACACCAGCTTCTTCAAGTCGAACCGCGCCGCGCTGGACTTGCAGCGATCCAGAGTGAACAACTCGACCATCTCAGCGCGGGTCAAAACCTCGCGGTCGTCACCCGGAGCCCAGCCTAGCAGCAGCAAAAAGTTGAATAGAGCCTCGGGCAGATACCCCTGCTCCCGGAACTCGCCGACGAAAGCCGCTCCGTCACGTTTGGAATAGGGCTTGCCCTGATTGTTCACGATCATCGGCAGATGCGCGTAGCGCGGCACCGTAGCACCCATGGCCTTGAACAGCTCGATGTGCTTGAAGGTGTTCTCGACATGATCGTCGCCCCGAATCACATGCGAGATCTCCATGTCGACATCGTCAACCACATTCGCAAGATGGAAGACCGGCGTACCGTTCGACCGCACAATCACAAAATCCTGCGTGTCCTCGGCCTTCTTGCGCATCCGTCCTTTAACCAGATCCTCGAACTCCAGCCGACCCTCTTTGGGCATACGGAAAATCACGCACTCGTCGCCGCCGCCCTTGGCCTCGCGGTAGGCCAACCCCCTGACCAGCAGATCTTCCGCCACTGCCAGATGCCGATCAGTCTGCCGACTCTGATAAGTTTCCGGCTCGTCGTAATCCAGCCCCAGCCACTCCATACATTGCAGCAGCGTCGTGATCGCCTCCGGCGTGGAACGCTCGCGGTCGGTATCTTCCACGCGCAACAGGAACTTGCCGCCCTCATGCCGCGCGAACAGCCAGTTGAAGATCGCGGCACGGATATTGCCGATATGCACATGCCCGGTCGGGCTGGGCGCGAAACGCACTCTTACAGACATCACACACTCCTTGAACCCATCTGGAAAAGCCGTATAGTTTACCCTTCCAGCCCCGGATTAACAAGCCCATGCACAGAATGGCCGGCAATTCTAATTTTGCCGGCGCGCATGCGGAAGTGCCAATATCTATAAACGCTGACTCGGTCGTCAGCGTTTTTGCTCAACTATCTGTTTCAGAATTTGCCGTTAAGTTCAAACCTGAGCCATGTCGCAACATCTTCACCGACCGCTTCATGCTGGTAATAGTCACCATACCACATAGCCTCGCCGACCACTGCGCCTGACAAATCTCCGCGTTTGCCGAACACTTTGCTCAGCAGCGGAAAATCATACCGCGCCTGGGCGTATAGTCCGCGGTAAGAATTCTCTGCGCCATTGTCTTTCTTGTCCGCGAACATAGGGCCGCACTGCACCTTGAACTTATGTTTAGCAACCGGTTCGACCAGGGCTTCAATATGCGGATATATCAGGTTCGACCAGCGATATTGGTCATACATGCTTGAGCAAATCTCGCTGAACCAGGTCGTTCGGTTGAAGACAGGATTCCAGCCGTTGTCTGTGCTACCGTCCGCAGTCTTATAGTAACTGTCTTCGTCTCCTGACAGATACAGCACCGCAGCCGTCAGCTTGGGTTTACCAAAAACCTCTTTCTCGGAATAGGTCAGACCCGCATAGGCCATCCACGCCAGAATATCACGCCCCTCCATGCCGGATTGTCCGTCGGTCTTGCCTACCTGCACCGCCGCCTCAAGCTCAGCCGATAGCTTGTCGTTGATCTTCGGCATAAGTCGTGTTCCGAACGTATGGAAGTTACGCCCGGGATATCTGTTTTGCTTGTCAAAGAAACGATCCTCCTGTTTCCATATCCAATAAAACTCCATCGGGAAGTTTTCGACCTCGTTATAATGCACGTACGCCATCAAGCCCTTCTCGTCCATTTTGGAATAGGGGCTGCCGCTTTTGATCTTGGTGTTGTCGTAGATGTCATAGGGGTTGCCCAAGGTCCAGTCATCGCGATAACGGTTCCAGGTGGCCATCAGGTCCACATCACTTTTTTCCATTAAGTGCACTTTGGCCATGATTGCATCAAAATATGTTGAGCGCGATCCGTCCCCCGGTGTGCCGTCGCTGATCAGGCGCCCCGCGCCTTCTTTGATGTCCTGCCTTCCGATACGCAGATCGACCATGTCAGCTATGTCCTTTAAATCCAAGTAGAGATTATCGATATACAGTTCATCCGGGAACTCATTCTTGCGTTTATTGCCGGTGCTGTTGCGGTAATCACGGAACTCGTTGCCCAGACGCAGGAACGCGGTATAATCGTCACCGAAAGTGGCCTTCCCCCAGAAGCGCGTACGCATCCGGTAGTAGTCCTCGTAAGACGGATTAACCGAAGTCTTGGCCTTGTCCATCCAGTTGTCC
>JAQVQN010000230.1 GCA_028701555.1 Kiritimatiellia bacterium
CAATACCGCGTTGATTCCCCGGGGAATCAACGTTTCCCGTACGAGTTGCCGAATGCTTGTGCGCATGTCTGACATCGTGTCGCTCTGCTTGAAATGCACAATAGCGCCACTGTCTCCCGGTGGGCATACGTCGAGAAAACCTTTTTCGCGAGCTTTGACGCTCCAATATTGGGAATCGGTGTTAGCCATTAGAACGAGGTTCTTATGGCCGCGCTGGCGCAGGTGAGCGACGGCCAGCTTGATACCGCTATCAACTTCCAAAATGACGTGCGAATGTCCTGGCCGTTCCGGCCCACCCAGAAACACCATCGGGCCGCCATGGGTAAAAAAATGGTCGATCTGCTGATTTTCCCTCGGGTAATCATGGGAGACCACGAGTACACCATCGACGCCATGCTGGCGCATGAGTAGGTAGGTGTTGTAAAAATCTTCCGCGTTGTCGTGGGTTTCTCCGATCATCGTGCGGTAGCCGCGCCGGCTGGCCTCGCGCTCAATCGCCGCCGCTCGTTGCACAAAGACGCCAGGGGCTTTCGAATCAATAAGCACCCCAATCACCTGTGTGGTTTGCCCTGCCAGCGCCCGGGCATTGAGGTTGGGCGTGTAGTTCATCTTCTGAGCCATTTGGCGTATGACCCGAGCCTTCTCAACACTGACTCGGATATTGCTCTTGTTCGCCCCGAGGACTTTGCCAACCGAGGCTCGCGAAACGCCAACCGCTCGAGCAATGTCCTCCAAGGTCGTTCGCTTGTTAGAGTCACTAATCGTAGTCATTTTGATTACCCGCTGTATCATGTTAATTCACCTTATTTATCCGGTGAGTTATCATTGAATGGCATTTATTTGATTTTCCGCTCTATCACATCATAACAAAAGTCCCCGACATTGTTTTGTCAACCCCATTGCGAAAAAAATAATCGGGCGAGGTAATCGGTCACCTATTGAGAATTGAACCATAGAGCTTCTGGCTGAGTCAAACGCGCCCGTTTCCCTGGCCGCGAAGCGGCAGCAGCGCTGAAAGCGCGAAACATACCAGCCCAGGGCAAGCAGCGCTGAAAGCGCGCGCCGCCCTGGGTACAACGGCGACAATGTTCGTGTCCCTTGTTTACCTGGGTTAACGTCCGCGGCATGTTTGGCCATCATTCTCAATGGGTGACCGATTACCGGGCGAGGTAATCGGTCACCCATTGAGAATTGAACCATAGAGCTTCTGGCTGAGTCAAACGCGTCCGTTTCCCTGGCCGCTAAGCGGCATGGTGGTCGGTGGCGATGCATTTCAGCAAAGAGCGTTTGCGTTGAAAAGTGTAAACGTAATTAATGAACAACTCCTTGTGCGGAAATTACGCTTTTTCTTGTTCATCCGGGAGACCTCCTTGGGTTGGGCTGAGTATACGGTCTTTCACTCTTATCACCTTATCCAATTTACGGGGTCTACTAGATGCGTGTGCTGTGCTCATTCTTCGGCGATTTTGAAGAGGCCGGCTTCGCGGAAGCTGAAATAGTCCGCGCGGTCGCTTCGTGGCAAGCCGCTGATAATGATGTGGTCGATGATGCGGATGCCGATGATGTCACCAGACTGGACCAGCATCTTGGTAACGGCGATGTCTTCCGGCGACGGTGACGGGTCGCCGCTGGGGTGATTGTGGCAGATGATGATGGCCGAGCAGGCCTCGCGGATGGCGCTACGGAAGACTTCGCGCGCGTGGACCAGGCTGCGGTCAACCAAGCCGGTGGTGATCATTTCGTTGCGGATGACTCGCAGACGTTTGTCCAGCAGCAGGATGTGAAATTCTTCCTTGACGGTGCCGCGAAAGAGCCCGCGCATGAAATCGACGACGAGTTCAGGGTTGTTGGCGTAGGGCTGGGTGGTCATGCGCTGCTTGGCCAGGCGCCTGGCCAAAGCAAAAGCCGCGCAGAGTTCCAGCGCCTTGGTTTCGCCCATGCCTGGCACGCAACAGAGTTCTTTGATTGATGCCACGCTCAAGCTCAGCAGGCTGCCCTTGAAGGCTTCCAGGAGCTCCGTGGACATTTGCAGCACCGGCTTGCCTTTGGTGCCCGTGCGCAACAGCACCGCCATGAGTTCGGCGTCAGTCAAGGCTTCGGGCCCCAAGCGCTTCAGACGCTCGCGCGGGAAGTCAACGATCAACAGTTGTTCAGCAGACTCGGCCATGGCGCACCACTTTGTTTGTGCTCTGAGGACAGGGAGAAGAAAAATGCCGGGAAAGACAACCCTCCCGCAGGGAGCTTGCAGCCAAATTACTGCGGTTGTGAGCTAATTGATATGAATTAATGTTATTTCTAAGTCTCTGCAAATAAGATAAATACAACATAGTTCAGCGCGCTCTTTTTGCGACAAGATTTCGCCTTTTTTTTTTCACGGGTGTCACAGATTGATATAAAGCCCACCACAAAAACGAAATCTGCGTTAATCTGCGTCAGCCGCGGATAAAATTACTCTGCGGATAGTTGGAGTTTCAGCTGCATACGAAATCATACGTATTCACAATTTATTATCATTCAGTAACTTGCTGCTTGATTATGCAATGGTTTGCTCTACCTTTGCGGAGTTGCATTAGAATGCATTTAATGCAACCAAGCAAGGAGATCGCCGATGCGTCTTTGTCGAGTAGAGGTCATTTTGGCGGTGTTATTATTGTGCAGCCGAGTAAGTGCAGCACTTGTGCCGGCGGCGGCGCGTGGCGTGGGTTACCTCGTCGGCTGCCAGGGAGTGGATGGCCTGTGGTCGGCAACGGCAGTGGAAGAGGAGGGCCTTGCGGCCATAACTGCGTTGTGGGGACTTACGGAGTCATCGCCGGCGGCGGCGCGACTGTTGGGGCAAAGCGCGCTGCTGTTGCAGGATGGCTTGCCGGCAGACGAGTTGCCAGGTGCTTTGACGGTCTATATCTGTGGTGGCTGTGTCAGTCCGTCTTTGTTGCAACCATTTGCAATTCCGGGAGGCGGTGGCTGTTGCATGGCGCTGGGTGCCCGCGCCGATGTCTTCAGCACGGTACTGGTGGCAGAGGCGCTGTTGCTAGCGACAGAGCCGGATTTGCCGGCGTTGACGGCTGCACGCGACTACCTGCTCGCCCAACGCAGTGCGGACGGCTGCTGGCGTTTGTGCAGTCGGGCCGCAGCTGGCGATTTGCGCCTGACGGCGCGCGTGGCAGGGCTGCTGGCGCGCATTGACGCAGTGTCGCCGGCGAGGAGTGACGATGGCGCCGCCGCCGAACTCCACCGTGATCTGTCTGCGCAGCTCGTTGCCACCGGCGGGCAGCTTGTGGCTGGCGTAGACGCGTCTGGTGCGAGTGCGTCGGCACTCGTTGATATGGCGTGGGTGCTGCAGGCGCTTTGCCACCTGGGCTGCTGGAACGATGCCCAGCCGCTATACAGAGCATTGGTAGCCGCCCAGCACCCAGATGGTTCCTGGGGCGATGGCGATGCATCGCGAGTTTTGCGCACGGCTTGTGTTGTTATTGGCGCTTTGCGTTGTTTTGCCATCAGCAGTGCAGTGCGGGAGCCCGACTTGGCCGTGCCGGCGTCGTCCTTGCGCCTGCAGACGCCGGCGGGTGATGCCGCATGGCGTTTTGTGGCGACGGTATTCAACGACGGCCAGGCCGAGTCGCTGCCCTGCAGCTGGGAAATTCATTGTGGCCCGCCGGGGGAGGACACGCTTTTGATGCAGGGACACGTGCCCGCTCTGGTGCCGAGAGACAGCTGCAAGACCCAAGCTGAATTTACCCCCGTGTCAGAACCGTCCGTGCTTTACGTGCTCATTGACCCGGCGGGTGAGTCTGGCGATGGCTGTCGTGCCAACAATGTGGCACGTCTGGGGTGCCGGCCGGCACCGGCGGCAGACAAGATGTCGCTGTGGCTGTCGCCACTGGTCATAGGTTCGGAAAGCGCACCTGAGATACTGCTATTACGTCCTGGCAGTGGTGCGATGATCGGCGCGCTGCTCGTGGCAGATGGCCTGCCGCTGGCAACGAACCTGCGCGTGGTTCTGTTGGACAACGGCCGAGAATATCTCAGTGATGATCTTGTACTCGGGGATGACGGTGCAGTCGAGTACCGCTGCGAGTGGTTCCCGGGGGCGGGGTGGCATGAGCTTGCAATGCGGGTGATGCAGGGTGAGGACGTCGTCGCCGAGCGTAAGGCGTGCGTCGAGGTGAGCTACGATGAGATGCTGCTGAGGATTCTGCCCGGCGCGGCGGGAGAGTCGGCGGGGCTGCCGCAGTTCGGCGCCGCTGAGTATGTCACGGTGCGGCTGTACGCCGCCGAGACTGACGCCGCCGTGGAGCTTTGGGTCGCCAATGACAACGACGAGAGGCAGGACACGCCGCTGGTCAGTGCTTCGCAAGAGGGCCGCTTTACTTGGCATACGGGCGTCCAGCCGCCCGGACGCTATCGCGTGTATGCGCAACCGGCGGGCACGGCGAACGCCGTCTCGGCCGATTTCGCCATCGTGGCCAGCTGCGAATTGCGCCAACTGAGTGTCCTGCAGCCGGAGTTCGCCGCGCGGATCGGCGTCGGGGATACGCTGACGACGCTGGTCGCCGTCAGCTGGGTGCAGTTGTGCAATACCAGCCAGCGCCTGCAGTTGTCCTGGACCTGGTCGGGCCCGGACG
>JAQVQN010000231.1 GCA_028701555.1 Kiritimatiellia bacterium
TCACGCACGCATGGTTTTGCGCAGGCGGAGCATGGCTTCCTCTACATTCTCGCGGCTGTTGAAGGCGCTGATGCGGATAAAGCCGCGTCCGCAGCGGCCGAAGCCCGCGCCGGGGGTGGTGACGACCTGGGCGAGTTTAAGCAGGCGGTCGAAGAAAACCCAAGAGTCCTTGCTGACATTGACCCAGATGTAGGGACTGTTTTCGCCGCCGGTCATGGAGTAGCCGAGATCGGCGAGGGTGGTACGGATCAGCGCGGCGTTACCCAGGTAGAAGTCTGAGAGGGCTTTGACCTGCTGTTTGCCGGCCGCGGAGTAGACCGCCTCGGCGGCGCGCTGCACCGGATAGGAGACCCCGTTGAATTTAGTGGTGTGGCGGCGGTTCCACATCGGGTGCAGAGGAACGGCCTCGCCCTTCTTGTTCCAGGCCATAAGGCTCTTAGGTACGACTGTAAAGGCGCAGCGCGTGCCGGTGAAGCCAGCGGTCTTGGAAAAGCTGCGGAACTCGATGGCCACGTCACGCGCACCCTCGATCTCGTAGATGCTGCGCGGCAGGGCGGGGTCGCGGATGAAAGCCTCATAGGCGGCGTCGAACAGGATCAGCGCGCGGTTGGCCTTGGCGTACGCGACCCAAGCGGCGAGCTGTGCGCGGGTGGCGGTGGCGCCGGTCGGGTTGTTGGGAAAACAGAGGTATATAAGATCAACAGGAGACTCGGGCAAATCCGGCACAAACCCGTTGGCCTCGGTGCTGTCGAGATAGACCAGGCCCTTATAGCGGCCTTGCACATGGCGACCTGCGCGTCCGGCCATGACGTTGGTGTCGACATACACGGGATAGACCGGATCGGGAATGGCGATGGTGAGCTTGTCCGCGAAAAGTTCCTGGATGTTGGCGGTGTCGCACTTCGACCCGTCGCTGACGAATATCTCGTCGGCATCAATCTCAGCCCCGCGCGCCTTATAATCGTTAAGGGCGATGGCACTCCGTAGAAAATCATAGCCCTGTTCCGGTCCGTAGCCGCGGAAACTTGAACGCGCGGCCATGTCGTCCACGGCCTTGTGCAGAGCCTCGATACAGGCGGGCGGCAGCGGCTCCGTAACGTCACCGATTCCCAGACGGATCATGCGCTTGTCGGGATTGGCCGACTGGTAGGCTTGCACGCGTTTGGAGATTTCCGAAAACAGGTAGGACGATTGGAGTTTGGCGTAGTTCTCGTTGACCCTTATCATGTGCTTGGTTGACCTTTCTTGTCCGAGGCGTTTAAGGCCTCGGTTTTTTTGGGTTTGTGAACAGGAGTTAAAATCCAGCGTTTATTGTACCAGAACCATTGTTCGGGTGCCTTGCGGATCGCCTTGTCCACTCTGGCGATGACCTCTGCGGTGATGCGGCGGGCATCCTGCGCCTTGTCCAGCGTCGGGTCGGGGAAGATGGCTGGCAGATGTTCGAAGCCATGTTGTGTCCAGCCTTCTCGCCAGAGGATCGCGGGAATGACCGGGACTTTGGCGGTGATTGCGAACATGGCCATGCCGCGCCCGAAGTTGGCTATACCGCCCAGGAAGGGAATCTCGAGATCGGGCGTGTAGACGCGCACATCCGGCAGGATCGCCAGCACGTTGCCAGTGCGCAGGAGTTTGACGATCTGCTTGAGGGTGCCGCCTCCGCGCTCTAGCACGGTCATGCCGGATTCGCGCTGGCGGTTGATCCAGGCGTTGACCAGCGGGTTTTTCTGTTTGGCGGCAACGCTGAACATTTTGATGTTGTGCCGGTCGCAGGCCCAGCCGGCCAGGTCCCAATTGCCCATGTGCGGCACGGTTATTACCGCTCCGCCGTGTTTTTCGATCAGCGCTTTCACGGAAGGGATCTCTTGGCTGAAGCCGGGTATGTGGCGGTCGATCCAGTCGAGGTCGATCTTCGGCGCCCGCATCATCTCGACTATGTTGAAGGCCATGTTGCGCATGGAGATCCAGGCGATGCGGCGTGCCTGCCGGGAGGGGAGATCCGGGCCGAAAACCTCGCGGATGCGGCGCAGGGTCTCGGCCCGCCGGAAACGGACAACGTGGAAAGCGAAAAAGGCTAGCGGCCAGACCGCGGCTAGCGCCAGGCGATACGGCAAGGCGTTGAACATGGCGGCCAGCGCGCGTAGCACGATGTATTCCACGATGTGTTTGGGACTGTAACGCATACGAATACAAATATTAACAAAAGGTCCGCAGGTTTTCGAGCGAAGCTTATCAGGCCAAGGCGAAACCTGTGGTTTCTGAGTAAGTCAGGCCGTAGCGGCAGGAGGGGATCGCGGTTTCGGAGGCTCTGATCAGTGCAAGCGGGTTTTGGAATCCGATGCTCAGCAAATCTTCAAGCGAGAATAGACCTAAACTGTGCAGCACGTTCATGCAGTCTAGAATGGTGGCCGAGGAACCGACCAGGCATTGTTTTTCAGGGTTGTGCAGCAGACCGCCGGGCTCCAGCACGGCCTTGTTGCCCAAGACATCATAGATTCCGGGCGGCAGTCCAGCGGCAGGGGAGGCGTCTGAAGTGGCGATCAGGCGGTCCGCGCCAGCGGCGCGTGCGAAGATTTTCAGCACATGGCGCGGCAGGTGGTGTCCGTCGGGAATGAACATGACCTTGAGGCGCTCTTCGGCCAAACCGGCTAAGAGCGTATTGTCGTGGCGGTGTACCAGATTGGGCATGCCGTTGCCGAGGTGCGTCAGGGCCGTGGCGCCAGCCTCTGCCAGACGTGATAGGTCCTGAGATGACGCGAGCTGGTGTCCGCACGAGACCGCGACGCCGCGGCTGACGGCGTGGGCGGCGAGTTGAGCGGAGTTGGACGTTTCGGCTGCGAGCGTGAGCAAGCGCAGCATGCCATTTGAAAGGGCAAATAGACGGTCGAAATACGCGATGTCCGGTGTGTGCACGCTGGCTGGATCATGCGCTCCCACCGCGCCGCTCTCTTTTGAGATGAAAGGTCCTTCGAGATGCAGGCCTAAAATATGTCGCGCGAGCAGCGTGTCTTTCTTAAGGGCACCGGCGATGATTTTGAGATTGCGGCGCAACCGATCTTCACCGTTGGTTATGAGGGTCGGCAAGAAGGCTGCCGTGCCGCGCTCGATCAATGTGTGTCCGGCATGGATGAACCCCTCTTCCGTCAAAGACTCGCTGCTGAAATCGATGCCTACGAAACCATTGACCTGCAAGTCGATGAAGCCCGGGATGCGCAGTTTTGTGCTCATGGTTGGAAGCCTTTCTGTTTCATACGGATGGCCGCTGTTTAAGCCGTTTTACCTGCTCCATGCGTTTGCCGATGGTGTCCTCGTAACCCAGCGCGGTGGGGCGGTAATAGCACTTGTCGACAGGCAGGTAGTTCTGCTGGACAGTATGCTGTTCGAAGGAGTGGGGGTATTTGTAATGGTCGTCAAGCCCCTCGCGTCCGATCGCCTCGACATGCACATTCTTAAGGTGCTCGGGAACCGCCAGCAGTCGGCCGGAGCGCACATCGCCGAGGGCCTCTTCAACGGCGAGATAAGCGGCGTTACTCTTGGGGGCGGTAGCAAGATAGGTTGTTGCCTGAGCGAGTGTTATGCGCGCCTCGGGCATGCCAATGAACTCGACTGCGTGCATGGCCGAGACAGCCACGGTCAGGCCGCGCGGGTCGGCGTTGCCGATGTCCTCGGATGCCAGGATGATCAGCCGGCGCGCGATGAAGCGCGGGTCTTCTCCGGCCTCGATCATTTTCGCCAGCCAATAAATGGCGGCGTGCGGGTCAGAGCCGCGCACTGATTTGATAAAGGCCGAGATCGTGTCGTAGTGGCCGTCCTCGTCTTTGTCGTAAAGGACCATCTTGCGCTGGACGCACTCTTCCATGACGGGGCGCGTGATGTGAATCAAGCCGTTGCCGTCGGCGGGCGTGGAACGCGCCGCGACTTCAAGGGCGTTGAGGGCACGGCGGCCGTCGCCGTCACAGACGGTTGCCAGAAAATCGAGAGCGTCGGGGTCGATCTGGCAGTTCAGGTGTCCTAAACCGCGGCTTGTGTCTGCGATGGCGCGGCGCACAAGCGCGGCAATCGCAGCCTCATCCAGTGGGCGCAGCTCGAAAACCAGCGAACGCGAGGTTAGGGGGCTGTTGACGAAAATGTTGGGGTTGTGGGTGGTAGCGCCGATGAGTGTGACCGTGCCGTTTTCAACATAGGGCAACAGCACGTCCTGCTGCGATTTGTTGAAGCGGTGGATTTCGTCGACGAACAGCACGGTTCCGGGGCCTTTTTTGTGCAGTTTGGCGGTCTCGCAGATATTGCGCAGGGTGGCCACGTTCGAGAGCACTCCGCTGGTGCGCTCGAAGCGGCGCTGTGTGACGCGCGCGATCACCTCTGCCAGGGTGGTCTTGCCGCAGCCGGGGGGGCCGAAAAAGATCAGGTTGGTCAGGCGGTCGGCTTCGATGACGCGGCGCAGCAGTTTGCCGGGGCCGAGGATGTGGTCTTGCCCGACAACCTCGTCCAGGGTCAGCGGACGCATGCGCGCGGCCAGCGGCTGGCGGGCCGGTCCGGGGGCGGTTTCGCATTCTTCCGGTTCCTGCTGATCCAGAAAAAGTTC